>JAHIPE010000112.1 GCA_018894655.1 Actinomycetota bacterium | reverse complement strand
TAAATACGCTTGCATTCGAACGTCGATGCATCCGCACCTGCCGCGTTCCGCTCCCTCGCGGTACTCACGGAGTACAGCTCGGTCGCGCGCCTTGCATGAGCGGCGCCTCGGCGCTCTCGATACGACACCGTATTTATGGAACGAGGCACTTAGCCAGTTCGTTCTGTGGGTTCTCGCCATCACCGTAACCTCCGATGTTAAAGCGCCTGCCGCGGCCCAACGCCGAGCCCGTGGAAGCGTGATCCTCCCGATGGGGGCTGCCTGGATTATAACAAATGGCACGTGGTGGGTCAGCGGGCACGGCGGGGCATTCCACGAGAAACACCGAAATGCCTGAGTGGGGGATGTGTTATCATTTCTGGCGAGTGTGAAGGGAAGGCGTCTCCCCGGCGCCCCGCCACAGGCCGTTGGCCCGGTGCTCGCTTGAGTGAAACGCCGGCTGAAGGCCGGTATAGCCGATCGTGAGGTGTTGACATGCGGAAGGCCGGGAAGCTACTGGGACTGGGCGTGCCGGCCGCGTTCTTCGGCGGCGCGGGCTACCTTGCAACGAGGCTGCGGATGTCAATGCCCCGCACGGGCGGGAAGATGCGCCTGCCGTGCCTGGAGGAGGATGTCGAGGTCGTGTTCGACCGGGCGGGCATTCCACACGTCACCGCGCGAAACGACAGCGACGCCTACAGGGCTCTCGGCTACGTGATGGCCCAGGACCGAATGGTGCAGATGGAGTCGATGCTTCGGGTTGCTCAGGGCAGGCTCTCCGAGGTGGTGGGCACGATGGCCGTGGACGTCGACCGGTTCATGCGCACCATAGGGATAGGGCGGATCGGCCGGGACCTGGTGGGCAGCCTCGAGCCCGAGTCCCTGGATTGCCTACAATCGTTCTGCGACGGCATCAACTGTTACCTGTCACGGGGCCGGGCAAGGCTCCCGTTCGAGTTCATGCTGATGAGAGGGAGGCCGGAACCGTGGGTGCCGGCCAACTGCCTGACCCTGGGCCTGTTCTACACCTGGTTGCTGGACTCGTTCTGGCTTGCCGACCTGGTGCGGGAGAAGCTGATAAGGAGCATAGGGATGGAGAGGGCCATGGAACTCCTCCCCTGCACCACCGACTATAACAACCCGCCGGTCAAGGTGGACGGCCCGGGGCCGGACGCGGCGACCCTGGAGCCGGGCGAAGAGATAGACTGGGACTTCGGGGGAGAGTCCGGGGGCGGGGAGTGGCTCGCCGGCATGACTCACAGGTCGGTGTTCGGCTCCAACAACTGGGTGGTGAGCGGTGCGCTTACCGACACCGGGAAGCCGATCCTCGCCGGCGACCCTCACATACAGCACAACGTGCCGGGCGTCCTCTACCTGTGCCACCTGACAACGCCCGGCCAGGACGTGATCGGCGCCACGTTCCCCGGCCTCCCGGTGATAGCCTACGGGCACAACGGGTACTGCGGCTGGACCGCGACCAGTCTCTGTCCGGATACCCAGGACCTCTACGTGGAGACGTTTGAGTCCGAGGGCTCCAACCGCTACCGGTTCAAGGGGGAGTGGCTGGAGGCCGAGGTCATCGATGAAGAGGTGAAGGTCCGCTTTTCCAGGCCGAGGGTGCTCAAGATACTGGTCACGCGCCACGGCCCCGTGATAAAGCGCAAGGGGGACAAGGGCCTCGCGTTGAAGTGGGTCAGCGGGAACGTCGCCCTGGACTCGCTTCAGGCGATGATAAAGCAGAACCGAGCCCGGTCCTGGGACGAGTTCACCGGCGCCATGGAGGACTTCGTGGGGCCGGCGTTGAGCCAGGTCTACGCCGACGTGGACGGCAACATCGGATACCTTGCGGCAGTGAAGATACCGAGGCGGGCGACGGGGGATGGTACCGTGCCGGTCCGCGGCGAGGATGGGGAGGGCGAGTGGGAGGGGTACGTGCCCTTCGACCGGATGCCACGGGCGCTCAACCCGGAAGAGGGCTTCATCGTCACCGCCAACTCGAAGGTGGTCAGCGAGGGGTACCCGGAGCTAATAACAAGGGCCTGGGAGGCGCCTTATCGGAACGGGAGGATCTCCCAGCTTCTCCGGGAGAAAGAGAAATGGTCACTCGAGGAGATGGCGGCGATCCACGGGGACGCGTTCACGTTCCCCGGGAAGCGGTTCGCCGAGGCGGCCGTTAGCGCGGCCCCGGGCGAGGAGCTCTCCCCGGAGGCGACTGAAGCTGTCCGTCGGCTGGAGGAGTGGGACCACCAGGCTCGCGCCGACTCGGTGGCCATGACCATCTACTTCTACTCGTGGGACCGCCTGAGGGAGAAGCTGCTCCGCCACCGCCTGGGAAGCACGCTCTACCGCGAGTACACGCAAGGCTGGACCACGGTCAACCTGGCGATAGAGAACCTGATTCAGAGCGGAGACGGCTACTGGCTGCCGCCCGGATGCCCATCGTACGATCGTCTTGTCATTGACTCGCTGGAGGAGGGCGTCCTGGAGCTTGCCCGGGTGTTCGAGACGAAGGATCAGTCCTCGTGGAAGTGGGGCCGCGTGCACCACCTCACCTGCCAGCACCTGCTGGGCCTGTTCTGGCCGCTGGACAAGCTGCTGAACGTGGGGCCGGTGCCCCGCGACGGAGAGGGTGACACGGTGAACGCCTCGCCACCTTCAAGCGATTACCTCACGCAGTTACTGGCCCGGGGGACGATGGGCGGGTGCGCCGACCTGGAGATCCTTCCCGACCCCGAGAGCCACGTGGCCTACGCCGGGCCGGTGCTGAGGCTGCTCATCGACTTCAACGATCTCGATAACTCGAGAGCGGTCCTTGACGTGGGCCAGTCGGGACACCGGTTGAGCCCCCACTACAAGGACCACTTCCCGCACTGGTACAAGGTCGAGTACCTGCCGCTACCGTACACCAGGGCGAAGGTCGCCGAGGAAGCGGCTGGCACGCTTCTACTTACTCCCTGACTTGCCGGACCAGAGCCCCCGATTGAGGGCAGGTTCGGGGCCTGCCCGGAGACCGGAACCCGAGGGCTGTCCTCACAGCGGCAGTACCGCCAGACAAGAGGCGTACACACATACGCACAGGAGTAAGACCACCTCCAATCATCGGAGCTGACTGAGAGTCGCCCTCGAAGAGTCGCGACTCGAGTGGGTTCCCATGGGCGGTCACGGCTTTGCGATAAGGGAAATAGGCCGGAAGGCGGGAATACTATTAATGTAGGAGAAACGGCCCGGTACGGTACGCTTGAGAACGGGACCCTCCCGCGGGGGAACATATGGCCTATGAGAAAAAACACAGGAAGCGCAGCAAGAGGCGCAAGAAGAAAGAAGAAGCGGCCGAGGCCGGAAGCGAAACCGGGCTGACGCCGGAGGAAGCGGGGCGCCGGGTGTACCCTGCCCCGGAGCCCCCCATGATACACGGTATCGATGGGCAGCCCGGGGCCCCCGTCGAGCGGAAGGCATCGCCACGGGTGCCGCCTCCAGTCCCGGGTGCGCCACAGCAGCCGCCCGCCCGCCCGCCCTCCAGAAAGCGGCGCAAGGCGGAACCCGCGGCGGCTGCCCCGGCAGAGAAAGGCCGGGCGGAACCCGCGGGAAGGCCCGCCCCCCCGCCCCCGGTGGTCAACGAGGTGGGCAAGTCCCCGGTATCGCCTGCTCCACCGACGGGTGAGAGTGCTGGCGAAGGGACGGTGGCGGCACACCCGCCGGAAGCCGGCACTGAAGCCGATGAGACAGGCCGGCCACGGGAGCCTGCGTCCCCTGAGGCGGCAATGCAACAACCCCCGGGGTTCCAGGGATACGGATACTACCCGCCGCAACCTGCCTGGTACCCAGCGGTATATCCTCCTCCACAGTTCTACGGTTACCCCCCGGGATACCAGCAAGGCCCTCCGGTGGAAGTGGGGGAAGGACGCCAGCCCGACGAGCAGACCGGGCCGATACCGGTTGTACCACAGCAGCCGCCTGTCCCGGTGATACCCCCATCTCTCTATCCACCGGCATTCCTCCCGCCCGGGGGTGGTGTCTGCCAGTTACCGCCGGGCGTCCCGCTATCGCCGTTTCAACCAATTGAGGATGCCGGGTTCGAGGAACTAACCCGGGCCGAAAGCACCCACTGGCGCGTTGATATCAAGTGGGTGTTCGGGATATTAACCACCCTGCTACTGTTCATGACCATCACCACGGCGGGGCTACACAGAATATCAGGGCAGGGCGCGGCCCGGGAGATAATGGTACCGGTGATAGATGACGCCACCGGTGTGAGAAGCGCGGTAGAGGAGAACTACCAGGATCTCAAGGTGAAAGCGCGCAAGAAGAACGCGCAGCTGGTAATACCTGATATCGGGGTCGACATATCCATAGGGGCTGAGGAAATATTGTCCCTGGGGTCCGAGGAGCTTGCCGATAGGGTCGTCCTCGAGGTCGGGCGCCAGACATACAACCAGGGATACTACAGCGACCTCCCGATGAAACCCGCGCAGGGCGTCGGTGAGGAGAGGGGGAAGGCGACGTGCGAGACGCTCCTCGCCTCTTTGAACCGAAAAACGCACCAGGCACTTGTCTGGCCGATGATAATCCTGGGGGTCATGGCCCTGCTGTTTGCGGCACCGTTCCTGATATTCTGCCGCGGGTGGGGAAAGGTAATCGGCGCGGGAGTGGTCGTCATAGCGGCGGCGCTTCCCGCCTCCCTCTACATACGAATAGGATGCCAGTTCCTGTGGAAGGGGGGGGCGGCGGGCCTGTACAAGGGCGCGGTGCTCCAGGCTTTCAGCACCTCGGGGTCGTTGATGCTGGTCTACTTCGACATCGCCCTTGGAGTCGGCGCCCTGCTGTTGCTCATGGGCATCGTTGGCAACACGGTCTCCCGGAAATCAAGAGAGAGGGTACTGCCTTTCGGAGACCTCCAGGAGCCGGCAGAGATCGTAGCCGGGGGTCCCGCGGTGGAACCCGGGCCGATATTACCCCCAACACCTCCTGACGAGCCTGCACGGGGAACCAGCGAGGAAGCGTTCCTGGACTGAAGCAAGCCGCCGGCCGGCGGCTTTCGCGGGGAACGGGCAGAAAGGCGCGGACAACTGTGGGAAAAGAAAAACCCGCGGCCATAAGGTCACGGGTATTTTCTGTCCGCCAGAAGCCGCCTACGCCTTCTTTGCCGGCTTCTTCCTCGCCTTCTTCTTGGCGGGCTTCTTCCTTGCCGGCTTCTTCCTCGCCTTCTTCTTGGCGGGCTTTCCGGTGATCTTCTTCTCGAGATCGGTAAGCTTGTTGTCGATCTCCTTGATGTCAGACTTGGTGACGATCCCCAGGGAGTCGAGCGTGTCCTTTATCACCTTGCTGACCGCTTCCACGAGCTCCTCGCTCTCCTTCTTGCCCTTCTTGACAAGCTCCTGGATCGTCGTCTCCAACCTCTTGTCCTCGGCTATGCCCTTGGCCTTCGACACCGTGCCTTCAGCGAGTTCCTTGCCCTTCCCTACCATGTCATCGACGGTCTTTACGGAGTCATCCCTGACCGACGCTAGGGCTCCGAGCAAGAGATAAGGCATGTCGCTTAGTTCCATGTCAATACCTCATTTCTTCGTATGCTAGTTCCCGATGCGTTGCCGCGCCTACTTAATCTTCTTCTCGATTCTGACGAGCTTCTTCTCCAGCGACCTGATGTCGTTCTTGGTTATAGCCCCCATGTTATCGAGAATCCGGGTGACCTCTTTGCCTATGGCGCTGAGGAGGTCCTCCCGATCTTTCTTGCCTTTTTCAACGAGGTCCTTGACCACCCTGTCGGCCTGGGCCAGGCCCTTGGCCCCTCTGCCCGAGCCCTTCTTGCCTTTGTCGACAAGCTCGTCGACGGTCTTCTTCGTCTCTTCCCTGATGGTACTCATGGCACCCAGAAGAAGGTACGGAACGTCCTTTGGTTCCACGGTTACACCTCCCTCCAGCTCAAGTGAAATAAATCACAACTCGTTCGCTGCCCAAAGTAGTAAAATTATATACACCCAATAATCAATGTCAAGTTAGGCACGCGGCGCCAAAGGGGAGCAACCAACTGGAATTGTCATCTCCACAGTGCGATAATAAGAAAGCGGATAGCTTCCTAATCGGCTTCTCGTAGAGCCGGTTAGAGTTGAGAAGAGAGCAGTAAGGAGGCGATACTCTTGGCGAAGGCGAAGATGACCCGCAGTGAGGCAGGCCGGAAGGGTGGCCAGGCCACAAAGAAGAAGTACGGTTCCGATTTCTACAGCAAGATCGGGAGCGCCGGAGGGAAGAAAGGCGGCCAGACCACCAAGAAGAGGTACGGCACCGAGTTCTATCAGAAGATAGGGCGCAAGGGCGGTTTGAAGTAAGGCCGTTTTTCTTTCGGCGACGGAAGCCATTGACGCACTTCGGAGATTTCGAGGATCTTGCCCATCGCGGGGGTGGTAGTTGCTCGCGCCCCGAAACACCTTGATGATACGGGAAGGCACCGGAGCCGGGAGTCCGGCTGTTACCGCCGCCCCGGCAGGGAACTGGTTGATATGTACTCGAGCGTAGACGTTCATAACTACCTGCAGGAACTGGATATCCCGCACGAGGTATTCAAGTTCTCGGGGCGCGCCGGGAGTATCCAGAGGGCGGCGGCCGCGCTTGGCCTCGAGCCCAAACAGCTTGCCAGGGTGGAGTTGTTCCGGATTGACGGAGAGCCCTCGATCGTAATCGT
The DNA here is from genome assembly GCA_018894655.1 of Actinomycetota bacterium. Classification (GTDB taxonomy): domain Bacteria; phylum Actinomycetota; class Geothermincolia; order Fen-727; family Anoxymicrobiaceae; genus JAHIPE01. Next base: position 17,051 of record JAHIPE010000112.1, on the reverse strand, counting down.
CCCGGGGGACCGGGAGGTCGACATCACCAAGCTCAAGGGCGTGACGGGCGGCCAGGGAGTAGAGCGGATCGCCAGCGATGAGATACCGCCCCTGACCGGTTATCACACCGGTGACACACCACCGGTGGCTCACAAGACCGAGATGCCGGCGTACATCGACTACTACACGCTGAGAGAGGATGTGATATATACTGGCAGCGGCGAGCCCGCCGCGATATTGAAGATAAGGTCGTACGACCTTGTTAGGGCAACCGGAGGGGAGATCGTGGACGTCCTGACCTCCACGGAGGAAGGGGAGGAAGAGTGACCCATCCAATATCGCGGCCCTCGCGGTTTTTACTTTGTTTTTGTGGGCGAGTGGTGGAACTGGCAGACACGCAGGGTTCAGGGTCCTGTGCTCGCAAGAGCTTGAGGGTTCGAATCCCTCCTCGCCCACCAGGCGACATGGGCGGTTACCAGGGTTAGGTAAATGGCGAAGTTCACTAGAAGCAATCAGCCAAGATACTCCACCGGCCAGAAGAGAAGGCCCTCCCGGGGAAGGCGGACAAGGCCCTCCAAGAACACGATGACGAAGAGAAGGACAACAGTTCTCGTCGTCGCCGGGATAATAGTGGCGCTCGTTTTCTGCTGGGTATTCGGCAAGGGTTGTGGCGGGAACCAGCAGGCCAAGGAGAACGAGGAACTGCGGGAGTACACCACGGCGGCCAACAAGCTTATCACCCGCTCGGCGGCGGTGGGTACGCAGTTCGACGCTCTGCGCAACGGCATTGAGGAAGTCTCCAGGGATGACGTTTCCCGCAAGCTGACCCAGATGGTGGAGGATTGCAAGGGGACAGCCAAGGAAGCCAAGGAGATGAAGGTCTCCGGGAAGGCGACGGGACTCCAGCCGCTGCTCGAGCTCACGTTCGACCTGCGCACAGCCGGCGTCGACAAGTACCGCGCCTCGATCCTCGACGTGCTTGAAAACAAGGACACCGAGAAAGCGGTGGCCATGATGGGTGAAGGGTTAATGGACCTCGTGGTCGGTGACGAATCGCTCCAGCGGTTCAGGGATAGCCTCGAGGCGAAGCTCAAAGCGGCGAACTTGAGCTTTGAGAAGGTGGCGGATTCGGCGTACGTGCCGAACATGGACGAAGCGTGCACGGCGGCGGTCGTCAGCTACATCCAGAGGCTGTCGGGCTCCGAGACCGGGGATAAGGTACACGGTGTGGCGATTGCCGGTGTGACGACGTCACCGGCAAGGGCGGACCGCACCGAGTCGGGGGTGTCCATACTGCCGCTCTCCACCACGTTTACCGTGAAGGTAACGGTGGAGAATCAGGGCAACCAGGTGGAGGAGGACATCCCGGTTGTGATTACGTTGGAGATTGACCCGGAGGGGACGCCACAGAAGGAAACGCAGAAGATAACAAGGTTGAAGGCGGGCGAAACCGCGGCGCTGGTGTTTGAAGATCTGAAGCCCGCAACCGGCTCCGACAAGGTGAACATCTTGAAGATCAAGGCGGGGCCCGTGAAGGACGAGAAGAAGATCGACAACAACGAAACGGAGCTTCGCTTCATAATGAGGTCGGAGTAACCCGCCACGGACCCCCGGATGCCGGCAAGATGACGGCGCTACGAGACGCGGCGTCCCCCGTTTGAGGGCCGGTTCGGGGCCGGCCCGGAGCCCACCCAAACCCTTGAGGGCCGGTTCGGGGCCGGCCCCTCACCCAAACCCTTGAGGGCGGTCTCTTAGGCCGCCCGGGGCTGAACAGAGCCGCGCCTGAGAGGCGCGGCTCAAGGGGTGTGGGGCCGGTTCGGGGCCGGCCCGGATGGCTCAAGAAGGAGCACCCCCGACGTGGAAGAGACGCGCCTCAATCGCCGCCAGGCGTGGGATCAAGCTTGTCCCGGGCGAGCGACTGGGCCTCCTGGAAGACCTCCTTGATGGGAACCCCGTGCTCCCCGGCGATCCTGGCGCAGTCGGAGAACTCGGGTGACACGCTGGTGACGCGACTGCCCTCTCTGCCCACCTTGACCCCAACGTGCCCCCAGGACGTAGCGACGTCGATGATCTCGCGCTCTATCGCCTTCTTCATGACCGTGACCGTACGAAGGCCGAACGTGCTGGTCTCCTCAAGCAGTATCCGCTTGAACGTACCGGCGTTCCCGGGGGAACATAGTACCGTGATAATCGTACCGGGGCGGGTCTTCTTCATCTGAATGGGCGTCAGCCACACGTCGTGGGCTCCCGCGTCCAGCAGCCGCTCGATCACGTAATCGTAGAACTCCGGGTTCATATCATCAATATTGGTCGATATCTGACAGGCAAGCTCCTCGGTCCCGGTCGGGAAGCCCTCCGGGTCACCGGTGATGATACGCAGCAAGTTGGGGGCACCGAGGTCCCTGGTTCCCGCACCGTATCCGGTCTTCTCGAGGACCATTGGCGGGGCGTTGCCGAAAGATGTTGCCAGCGACTTGATGACCGCGGCGCCGGTGGGAGTAACCGTCTCGGTGGGAATACCACTGCTGTAGGTCGGTGTTTCCTCCAGGATTTCCAGCACCGCGGGGACGGGCACGGGAATCGAACCGTGCCGGGTCTTTATCATGCCATGGCCGAGCGGCAGCGGGGAGGAGAACACGTCTGTGAAACCAAGGGCGTCGAAGCCGTAGGCAGCGCCCACTATGTCCAGGATCGAGTCGACGGCGCCGACCTCGTGGAAGTGGATCTGGTCGATTGGCTTGCCGTGTACCACCGACTCCGCGCGGGCGAGCCTCATGAATATCTCCAGGCTCTTCGCCTTGACCGTATCCGACAGGGGGCTGTACTCTATCAGGTCGCGGATATTGTTAAAGGTCCTTACCAGGGAGCTTTCGGGAACGATGACGTCTACCTTGGTCGCACGGAACCCGTAGCTTGCAACCTCGCGCGCCTCCAGGCGGAACTCCTCCAGGTCAAGGGACGACAGTACCCGGGTAAGGTCGGACAGATCCAGGCCGAGGTCCACCATTGCCCCTAGAATCATGTCCCCGCTTATCCCGCTGAAGCAATCGAAGTATGCTATCGTCACCGGTTCCCCCCCCCGGAGTCTACCATGCGGTTTATAAGCCCCGCCATGTATCCGGCCCCGAAACCGTTGTCTATGTTGACCACCGAGACCCCGGCCGCGCATGAGTTCACCATCGCCAGGAGCGCGGCGAGCCCCCCGAAGCTGGCTCCGTACCCCACGCTGGTCGGGACCGCTATCACCGGGCATGGCACGAGCCCACCGACCACGCTGGCAAGCGCCCCCTCCATTCCGGCAACGACCACGATAGCGTTTGAGCGCTCCAGCGGTTCTCGGTAATTGAGTAGCCGGTGCACGCCCGCGACACCCACGTCGTAGAACCGTTCGACCCTGCTTCCCATGATGGAGGCGGTGACCAGCGCCTCCTGGGCCACCGGCATGTCCGCTGTCCCGGCGGACACGATCGATACAAGCCCGAACGGCTCCACGTCGTCGCGCTCCACGGTTATGGCCCGCGCCTCCGGGTGGTAGGCGGCGCGCTCGTCCAGCTTGCGGACGACGTCGTAGATCTCGGGGCCGGCCCTGGTAAGAAGGATGTTGCCTTTGTTCTTCTCCAGGAGGGCGCCGACAATCCCCCTGACCTGCTCCGGGGTTTTGCCTTCGCAGTAGACCACCTCGGCGAGCCCCTGCCTGAGCTCCCTGTGGTGGTCTACCTTGGCGAACCCCAGGTCCGAGAACGGCAGGGAACGCAACTGGTCGAGTGCCTTACCGGGGGGGACCCGCCCGGATTCCACCTGTAGGAGTAACTCCATGATGGCGTCTTCGTAGTTCATGCAAACTCCCGGAGGACTGGCAACTGCTCAGGTTTCCCGCAACGCTTCGTTCAACGCGCCGGTGCGGTATCCGGCCAGGTCCACCGTGACGTAGATGAAACCCAGGTCCATCATATTGTCCAGCACCCGCTGCCGGGTTCCGTCGGAGGCCAGGAGGGGGATAGACGCGGGGTGTACCTCGATGCGCGCGGTCCTGTCGTCGACGTATCGTAGCCGCACCTGCGAGAGCCCCAGGCCTGTCAGGTACCGCTCTCCGCTCTCAATGACGGACAGCTTCTCCCGCGTAATCCTCTCCGAGTAGGGTACGCGGGTCGCCAGGCAGGTGCTTGAAGGATGGTTCCAGGTGGATAACCCCAGCTCCCTGGATAAGGCCCTCACCTCGAACTTCTGGAAATCGGTTTCCAGCAGAGGGCCGCGTACGCCAAGTTCGGTTGCCGCCTCGGCTCCCGGGCGGTAGTCGCCGATGTCGTCAAGCTGGGTGCCGTCGATAACCTCGGCTATCCCTTCCCGGGTGGCCATCTCTACGAGCTTTCCGAACCTCTCGTGCTTGCAGAGATAGCAGCGCTCGGGGGGGTTGGCACAGAAACCGTCGTTCTCGAGCTCATCGGTCTCGACAGCGATATGCTCCACCTTGAAGCGGGTGGCCATGGCCGCGGCGCTTTCCAGCATCGGGAGGGGGTGTAACGGTGAATGGATGGTCACCGCGATGAAGCTATCGCCCAGGGCTTCCTTCCCCACCGCCAGAACCAGGCTGCTGTCGACGCCCCCGGAGAAAGCGAGAAGGGCGCTTCCCATGTCACCCAGGTTCTTCTTCAGATTGTAATACTTGTCCTCTAGGTTAGAGTCCATGAGAAAAGATACCTTTTAGCTAGATTATATACCAAAAGGGAGCCCACGGACTCGGGTGCCTGTCTCCCCACCGGCAAAGAGAGGAAGCCGGGACTTCCAGAGGCCTCTCGCGGCCCCGGGTGAAATGCCACCGTCCCATATTGTATAATCGTAGGACTTGTGGTTTGGCTGGTTCATTCCCAGGAGGTCAGGCTGTCCGGGATAGCTGGCAAAGGTGCAGATCGGTGATCCAGGATAATATAACAGCGGTTGTCATTGGACTATCGGCCGTATTGGCCGTGACTGTTGTGCTGATGGCATACCTACTCTGGCGTATCCGGAGGCTCGAGAGCGAATGCGAGCTGCTTCTGCGCGACGCCAGGGGCCAGAACTTCGTCGAGATTGTCAACGAAAACATTGCGCAGGTCGATAGGCTCATCGAGGAGGTTGACGGGCTCTCCGAGAGATACGCCTTAGTGCTGCGGCGTATGGCCGGGACCGTCCAGCACATTGGAGTCGTGCGGTTTGACGCGTTCCGGGACCTCGGGGGAATGCTTAGCTTCGCGGTGGCGTTGCTCGACGACAGGGGGAACGGCCTGGTCTTCAGCTCGATATACGGTCGATCCGAGTCGAGGACTTACGCCAAGCCGATAGTCGAACGCGGCTCGAAGTACGAACTTTCACCGGAGGAGAAGGAGGCTATTCGACTTTCCATGCAGAGCAAGGAGAAGGGAGCGTTGCCGGTGGAGGCCAGGGACATCGAGCACGAGGAGAGGATTGCCAACCTCCGGCTTTTCCACGACAAGGAACTCCAGGAGCAGCCTGTTCGGGCCGAGGCCCGCGCTGAGCCGGAGGAGCGCCGGCAAAGGCCGAAGGCAACGCCGCGCAAGCGCCCGCCCGCAAAGCCCGCCGCCCCGCGTGAGCCGAAACGAGGAAAGGCCGCGGGGGCAGGTGCCGGTGGGACCAGGGCGAGAGCCGAAACTACCTCCAGCGTGAGGCAGAAACATCCCGGAAGAGTGGCTCACGTCGGGTCGTCGGAGCGACGGCCCCCGGAGGGTTCTCCGGCAGGCAGGAGGAAGGAACCCGGCCCCGGCCACGGTAAGGAGAAGCAGAAACAGAAGGCCGAACGAGACCGGAAGGCCCCGGGGGAGACGGTGAAGAAGCCTGCCCAGGAGAAATCGAGCGGGCGAGAGCAGGATTCGCCCCGGCTCAATGAGCCGGACACTCCCGTTGAACGGCCAAGGAACCGGAAGCCGGGGGATTCGTAACCGGTGATACAGGTGACCACGTTCCGGGGAACGGGGAAGCGGCAATGCCTAGCATAGGATATCTCGGCCCCAGGGGGACTCTTACCCAGGAGGCGCTGGAGGCGAACCTCACCGGCGATTTCGACCGCCTGGTCCCGTACCCGACGGTACCCGATGTCCTGCTGGCGGTTCAGGACGGCGACGTTGACAACGGGATGGTCCCGATAGAGAACTCCATCGAAGGATCGGTGAACGTAACGCTCGACACGCTGGCTTTCGAGACTCACCTCCTTATCGAGAGGGAGGTCGTGTACCCGGTGCGACTCTGCCTTGTGACGAGAAAGGGCGTCTCCACCGGGGAGATATCCGGTGTCATATCCCACCCCCACGCCACCGCCCAGTGCCGGCGTTTCCTGCGCGAGCGCTTCCCGGAGGCCCCGGTGACCGCGGCGAACAGCACCGCGGAGGCCGCCCGCACCGTGTCGGAGTCGGGTGAGCCGCTGGCGGCTATCGCCACAGGGCTAGCGGCGGGCATCTACGGCCTGGAGGTGGTGGAGCGTGACGCAGAGGATTACCCGGACAACGTAACGAGGTTCGTTGTCGTGGGAAAGGAGCACGCCCCTCGGACGGGATCGGACAAGACATCGCTAATCTGCTTCATAAAGGCGAACCGCCCCGGTAGTCTCCTGGAGATACTCCAGGAGTTCGCATCGCACCGGATAAACCTGACGAAGATCGAGTCCAGGCCGACCAGAAAGGCGCTTGGGGAGTACTACTTCTTCATCGATATCGAGGGGCATTCGGAAGACGAGGGCGTATCCGCCGCTATCAGCAACCTCGAGGGAATACTTAGAGAACTGAAGATGCTGGGTTCCTACCCGGCGGCGGCACAAGCGTAGCGACGGCAACTTGCCGTCATCCCCCCGACCCATTGAGGGGCGACTCTCAGTCGCGGTCCACGGCCTGCACACTACTACACAATCGCATCTCCTCCCCCCGCCGGGGGGCCCCCACCTTAATCCTCCCCCCGCTGGGGGGGATCACACACGCATCTCCTCCCCCCGCTGGGGGGAGGATTAAGGTGGGGGGTCCCGGTTCGTTATAATAACAACAGAAACGCGGAAGACAGGAGCGAACCGTGCTCGATATCAACTTGATAAGGGACGAACCGGACATGGTGAAGAAAGCTATCCTTGACCGCGGGATGGACACGGAGGTCGCGGACGTCGATGGAATCCTGGAACTTGACAGCAGGCGCCGGGCGCTCCTGGTCGAGGTCGAGGAATTAAAGCGCCAGCGGAACGTGGCCGGTGACGAGATAGCCGCGCTGAAGAAAGAGGGGGGAGACACCGGCCCCATAGTCGACCGGATGAGGGAGATATCGGAGCATATCAAGGGGATGGATGCCGAGGTCCGGGAGGTGGAGGCCGGGAGAGAGGCCCTGATGCTGGATATCCCGAACACCCCACACGAGTCCGTCCCGGTGGGCCCGGATGAGACGGCTAACAAGGAGATAAGGATCTGGGGCGAGCCCCCGCGCTTCACTTTCGAGCCGCGCCCCCACTGGGAAATAGGGGAAGCGCTGGACATACTGGACTTCAAGCGGGGGGCAAAGATAGCCTCGACCCGCTTCACGCTGCTCAAGGGAGCGGCGGCCCTGATGGAGCGCGCGCTCATCAACTTCATGCTGGACCTGCACACCAGAGAGCATGGGTACACTGAGGTCTTCCCCCCCATACTCGCGAACAGGAAGTCGTTCGAGGGCGTCGGGCAGCTTCCCAAGTTCGGCGATGACATGTACTGGTGCAGGGACGATGACCTCTCGCTCATTACCACCGCCGAGGTCCCTGTCACCAACATCCACCGGGGGGAGGTTCTAAGGGAGGAGGAGTTGCCGCGCAAGTACGTCGCCTACACCCCCTGCTTCCGCCGCGAGGCCGGTTCCTACGGGAAGGACGTCAGGGGTATCATCCGCCAGCACCAGTTCAACAAGGTGGAAATGGTCAAATTCGTTCACCCGGACGCTTCCTTCGACGAGTTGGAGTCGCTGACCACCAACGCTGAGGAGGTTCTGAAGAGGCTCGATATCCACTACAGGGTCATGTGCCTCAGCACCGGCGACCTGGGTTTTGCCGCGTCCAAGTGCTACGACCTGGAGGTCTGGATGGCGGGGACGGGCGAGTTCAAGGAGATATCATCCTGCTCTTGCTTCACCGACTTCCAAGCCCGCAGGGCGAACATCAGATTCAAGCCCGCGGGCGGAGGGAAGCCCCGGTTCGTTCACACCCTGAACGGCTCGGGCTTGGCGATTGGGCGCACGGTGGCGGCAATCATGGAGAGCAAACAGCTTGACGACGGCCGCGTCGTGGTGCCCCCCGCGCTCCAGCCGTACATGGGCGGGATGACGGTAATAGAGTAGTTTTTCTGGAGGCCCGCTCTCGCCCGGTACCCGCGCTGTTTTCCTCCGCTCGAATCACCGGTTCACCTCGATGAACTCCTCGAGCTTCCCCTTGCGCTCCAGCACCGCGACGGCCATCTCGGGCATGGTGGCGGGGGTCTCGGGGATAGTGTCCCTGCGCTTGAGATCGACCGCCTCGTCGGGGCAGCCGGTGACGCACAGGGCGCATCCTATGCACCTGCCGGCGTCGACGGCAGCCACGTCGTCCGCCACCACGATGGCGCCCATGGGGCACCTGTCCTCGCAGACGGCGCAGCCGTTGCAGGCGTCGGGGTCCACCCTGGCGAGGAACCCTGAGGTCGCGAGTACGTTGGGCTTCTCGAACTGGATGAGCGCGCGCATGAACCCGCAGCAGCAGGGGCAGCAGTTGCACACGAACATGAGCTTGTCCTGCGAGTTGTTGACGTTGTGGACCAGGCCGGCCTCGTCGAACTCGCGCAGGAGCCGCTTCATCTCGTCCTTGGAAATGTAGCGCGCGAAGCCGCGCTCCACCAGGTAGTCGCAGGTGTCGTCGAAGAGCATGCAGGCCTCCAGCGGCGCGTCGCAGTTTCCCTCGGCGACCCGGCAGGCGCAATGCGCGAGGCCGACTACCTTCGCGTTGTATATCATCTCGTAGACCTTCTCGTAGGGGAGTATCTCCGCCCGGCTCTCGACCTCCTCCTGGATGGGGACCACCCTGGCGAACGGGAACACCTCGGAATCCAGGCCGTCCATTATTTTCTCCATGTAGGAGTGCCAGAGCCCCGCCAGGCGCTCAAGCTTCTCGTCCTTTACGCCCTTCATGTAGGGGAACTCGAAGATGCCCGGCATTATGGGCAGGAGCGCGTACCCCCACTCGCCCTCCTTCTCGCGGGCGTAGACGAGCCCCTTGTCGGCCATGCTCTCGAGGAGCTCCCTAGCCTCGTCTTCGCCTACCCCAGCTCGCCTGGCGATCTCTTCTGCCGTCTTTGGCCGGAACGGGGCGCGCGAGGCGACGCGGGCCTCCTTGGGCGTGAAAAGGGCCGACAGTATCTCGATTATCTCGGGCGCCTCCGGAGCCCCGGTGGGGTGCTTGTCCAGGTGCTTCCTCAGTTCCTCGTATACTTCCATCGGGCCTCCGTTTCCGGCCAAGGGCGCCCCGCGAAAAGCGGCGGGCCAACGCGTACTCTCTTGTTATAGAATATCAGATGGAGGGATGGCAGAGTGGACTATTGCGGCGGTCTTGAAAACCGTTGAGCCTTCACCGGCTCCGGGGGTTCGAATCCCTCTCCCTCCGCCATTATTAGCTTGATCAAGGGATATTTGGGAGACTGGATAGTATTGGCAAGCGGTAGCTTAGATGCTAATTAACGATAGAATGCCAACATATTGCCAACATCGGGCAGATTCGGCGAATCCGATTTCTGACTGTCAGGCGTAAGAGTGTGCCGTTTCTTGGCAAGCTGTGTTAGGTGGGTAAGGCAACAATGTCGAGGGGGAATTAAGGCAATGTTCACTATCTACTATGACAGCCTTCAAGAAGGTTTGTGGTTTCAAGGACTAAACCCGGAACACCTGAGCGACGCTGTGCTAAAACCTTTCCCAGGCTCAGGCGAGCTGGCACCACCCTTGCTAGCGGAGGCCCTGGCCTACGACCGACCGGACATTGTCCTAGTTGATGATGGGAAACCAATTCTTGTCCTTGAAAGAACCAGTGAAGTTCCAAGTGGACATAATGTCGGACAACGGTTTGCTCGTCTCGCTGCTGCTGCGCAGATGCAGATTCCAGTTGTCTATTTTGGCCCATACGCTGCTTATAAGCACGGCGGGAAGACGCAGGGGCCTCGATATATGAATCTAAGATTGTTTTATGCACTCGAGCAGATGGCAATAATTGAAGATACGGCCGTTACGATCATCAATTGGCCGGTGGATGATCATTATGAACTGATAAAGGACCCCTCAAAGGATTCGAGGGTTATCGACTATCTTGAGATGTTCTTTTCGCACTATGACCTGCGCGGCCTCGAAGGTCTTAATAGTGCAATTATGAATTCTGCCTTCGAACAGGAGCAAGAAGAAGAAGGAGAAGCCTTTATCAAGGAAAAAGTGACAAAGCCAGAGCAGTACGATCAGCCACCACCATCTGTGCAGATACTTAAGAAGACAGACCTTGAGGCACAGACTGGTTATGATCTGCATTGTGAGGACCATGAAGATGTAGTGCTGTACAACATCGGTATGAACTATATCCGCTCCGACCCATACGCCGGAGCGGCCATGTTGTACTCCTATCTTTATTGTGGAGGCATGCGTAACCCACACCGCCACATCATTCTGCACTTTCCGAATATCACTACAGATGAATGGCACGAAGTGGCACATCGGTCACGGAAGGATGTCCGATTGTTTAGGTTAGCGTCGGACGGAATCATGTTTGTTGATGATTATCTAAATGGTGGAGAACTATAGTCGCAATGAGTTAATGATTACTTACGCAGGAATAGCAGGCTCTCATGCCCCATAAGATTTGCTCGACGGTTCTTGCCGCGCCTGACTTGAACGGCATAGACTGAAAAACCAATTCCGGTAGCTATAGCAATTGCCATTTCGGTCAAATCAATGACTTGACCTTTAACGGTCGGATTCCCCAGAAGCATGAACATCATCTTATTTGGTTTAAGAACTCTATGTGATTCGGAAATCATGCGATCAAAACCGTTGCGGAAACGATCTACGACATCCTTGGTCTGGCGTTTCCCGCCTGTAAGAATCCTGTCGAGCTCGCGCGGATCATAACCGAGCCAGACAAGACTTAGCACACCATATTCCGCATACGGGATGCTGCCAACATAAGGAGGATGGGTGATTACGGCATCCACGGTCGCGTCAGACATCGGAATAGACTGTGCATCGCCCAAAAGGACCTCTGGCTGGTATTCTTTGTCAAATGCTCCATCAAGTGTGTCAATAGAGCGAATGATTTCTGCTAACCGAGCAAGATATCGAGCGGTGACCGGTGATGATTCTGACTTGCGCTTGTCGAACATTACATTTGGATAACCGCCGTGAGCCCTACTGCTGCTTCTTAGAATATCGCTAAAAGCAACCAATAGAACGTCCCTGCATAGTGGGTCGGGTTCAGACATAACTACTTGGTGAATGGCTATGAGTTCAAATCTTGGCGAATCAAAGAACCATTTCACATACCACGGGTCGGTCCATCGCCAATCACCGATGACCTTCTCGCTCATAAGACCTAGATTGTCATGACTATTTGTAAATAACGAAGGCTGACTTCGCTGCAAAAGAGGGTCAAGTGCATTCATCTGCCTTTCTAGGAGGTCTTCTAGAATGGCATGTCCAACGGGCGTTGTCTTTACTCTTGAAATCATCACAGCGAGCGGGCTCAGGTCGATTCCGATCGAATGCCTTGATAGCAATGCACATTCCAAAAGAGTTGTGCCTGATCCGCAGTAAGGATCAAGGACTTTATCTCCAGGTTCTGTCAATATCTCAATAGCTTGGCGAGCGATTTGCGGAATGAATTTGCCTGAGTATCTGTGTATGGCATGTGTTAGGTACTGTGTATCACAATCGAGACAGTCCCAATCTGAAGACTGGATTCTGTCTAGCATAGTCGCCCTGGGCATCTTTGTCTTCAACTCAAGCTTTCTAGTTCGGGTGTATTAATAGACGAAGGCTTCGTGAAGGCAACATCTCCAATGCCCCTAACATCGAAGTACCCAAAATCAATTCTTGTAGGCCGTGTGGCTCCAGAGGTCATGCCTTGGCAAGGCACAACCAAGAGCTCAGATACTTCAACAGAAGTGTTGATCTTCAGCAAAGCAAAGAGCTCACGGAGCGCCCGTATCAAATCCGTGCGGCGGTCACCAAGGATTTCAAGCAGCTTCTCTTCATCTGACTTTGAATAGGAGGGTTTCATCTCAACTATCAGCAAGGTGGCGTCCTTGAGTGCAACTAGATCGGGCACAAGCTTGTTCATGCTATGGCGTCGGTGATCTGGACTGTCATCACGCGCAAGTTCCGGATCCATAATGTTGAGCGCCAGCAGTTCGTCATCAGAACCATTAGGGTATTGTCCTGCTATTAAATGCCAATCGCGACTCTTCAAAAAGGATCTGACAGAATAATGTATCTCATCCTCACGCATTCTCAATCTTCCTTAACCACCCTTAGTGAACATCATGATCGAATCGTTTTGGATTGTACGTTCCTGCCAAGGGACTTCTGAGTTGCTGTTGTTGCATTTGAGTTTATGACTATATGCCCGGTCAAGGTTCAACGAATATGACGAGAAAATCTCCTCAATTATCTTGTCAGTTGGAATGATGTGCTGGCCGAGACGTTTATTCCCGACCACAAATGCAATACGACCACCAGGTTTTAACCACCTGCGCAGCAGTTTTGCAAAATCGTCCATGTCAGAAAAGAACTTCATCATCATACTCATGCGGTTGATATCATGTTTGGTCTTGGCGTTGTCCCTAACTTCATCAAAGAAGGTCACAAATGTTTTACCGACATTCGGAGGGATTTCATGACTGATCAGATGCCCGTTAGGCGTGAGATATTCGGAACCGATAATTTTCTCATTGAATCCATAGGGGTCGTGTTTGAGGATAGGGAAAAGACAACGATAACTCAACAGATGCGTTCTAAGGTAACTAATTGATTCAATCCCATAGGGAGGAGATGTAATCACGAAGTCAACAGATTCAGCAGGCAATGCAGCGTCGAGCACGCTACTTTCAATGACTTCAATGTCTGTCGGACTGGATAAGATGTCTGCATGAGTAGTATTCATTCGGTCTATGTCACGTGCCATCCGATTCATTGCACGCGTGACCAACGACATGACATCCACTTTATCTCGGGGCTGCTTACTGTATTCAGCTCTGACAACGTCAACATCTACATTTCCAATACTGCGCATTGAAGCAGAGAGAGCACAGGCTAAGGCGTCTCTCTCGTACCCCTCAATGCTAGTGATGAATTCCATCACAATTGATGTCCCAAGCAATGCTCTTGGTATCAACCACTTGGTGTAGTTCGAGAATTCAAGTATCTGGTTACCTCTTCTACTCAGAATATGTTCATGTGGAATCTGGTTAACATCCCGGCTTTGAGCGAAATCACCCCATTTCCTCTCATAGAACCGAGTAAGTTTAATGAGGGTGTCCTGGATCGAATTGGCAGCGTAGGGGAATTGACTCTTTGATCTGCTTATCAGGCAAGAAAGTGGGCAGACGTCAATGCCAATCGCTTTGTGACCCAGAAGACGAGCTTCGACCAGTGTCGTACCACTTCCGCAAAAGGGATCCAGAACGACTTCCTCAGAGCCACAACTGAAATGGTTGATTAGTGCCCTAACGAGCTGGGGAGGGAATCGACCAACGTATCGGTGCCAACCATGTGACCCATAGTTAGGGTTCCAGTGTTTTGAAGACTTCTTTGAGTTTTCAAGCAAAGATTGAGATGGAGGCGTGAGAATCTCTTCAAGGTGGGATACAGAGGACAAACGCCGCACAAAGTCGTCTGTAGAACCACGGAACCGGCGATTACATTGGATCTCAAACAAGAAACTAAAAAAATCAAGCTGATCTTCGGGACCATTTATTACATAAGGAGCGGGTTCGAACGCATACTCGTTGTTGCCAATCGCGATTGTCCCAGGCAATCTACCATTCAGTTCCTGCCGCAAGTGCGAAGCAGCTAATAGAGGTTCGTAGTCGGGCCTACTTGCGATAAGTGTCAGCCGAGGAGTTGACACAACTTTTGTCTCATTTTCGACCAAGGGGGGAAATCCCAACTCCTCGAGCTTGAGTGCTGCAGCTCGAGTTGGTTTAGAAGTCCCGTTTTCCCATCGGAGTATAGTTGTCTGGCTAACATGCAGTTCATTTGCGAATTCTGCTCGAGATAGCCCTGCTTTCGTTCTAAACTCTCGAATTCGTGTCCCCAGTTGGTTACAGTTTCCAGAGGCACCGCTATTCTTTTCCAGTGATCTACGGTTCTCGTTCATTAGCGGGCCTTTTCTTGTCATCTCAGTGAGTCGGGGTTGTGCGTGGCTCTAAAATACTCATATGTTAGCAACATCTTAACATTGCCCCGTAGATCACGGTATTACCTTTTCAGCCCAGGAGAAGAACCGCTCGACCCGTTTTGTCGCGCCAGCCGCGTCCCTTTGGGTGCAACCTCTTGCCTCGTATTCAACCATGCCTTTCATGTTGAGCACCTGAGCCATCTGTTCCTTGGCCTTCGAGGCATCCGGCCCTACAATCTCCTTCAGGTATTCGGGGGCCTGGGCATGGTCTTTGTCAGCATAGTACTCCCCTGATTCCCTGCCGGTAACGGCGTTTGCCATGAGGATTACAGCATGCACCGCGTTAGAGACGGCCGCGTCCCAGAGTCCTGATTCATAAGCCAGGCTCATGGCCTTCTGATACTGAAGAGCCTTGCTTTTGAACTGGCGGACCTGGGATTCGCCGGCCTTCTTCGTTCGGTACTTCTTGACCACCTAACGTACCTCTTTGCCAGCGAGTAAGATGCCTTCTCTCATTACTTCTTCGATTAAGGGGTTTTTCTCCGCCTTCATTCGGTCATACTCGTCCTTATCATAGACTATGGCGCTGACACCCAAACGGTAGAGCCTGTAGGCATCTTCCTTGTTTTGCGCGAGCGCCTTCTCGACAGCCGCCTTGTCGCCAGACTCCTTGATCAGCACGAGAACGTCCACATCGCTGGAAAGGGTGTCATCTCCGCGGGCAACGCTTCCAAAAAGATAAGCCGCCAGAACCTTCCCCTTGATACCGCACAGCACGGTATCGGCAAGCTGCTTGAGTAATCTCGCTTCCGCTCGAAAGGCGGGCTCCAGTATATCTGTGTACAGCACCGAGTCCCTGGCTATTTCGTATGTAGCGCTGTTCCCGACCCGCCTCCTTGTCAGAATGCCAGTGTTGACTTGCGTATTGAGGGACCTTATGCACGTGGCATGGCTCATCCCGAGCTCTCTCGCAATGCCCCTTCCTGTCATAACGGAAGATGGGTAGAGGATCATTTGGCGGAGAACCCGTACGTTGTTCCGGTTGCTGAACAGGTCATCCAGCGGTCGCTTTATTCTCATGGCGCTCCTCTAGAAATGTATCGTTTATGATACAACTGTATCATTGGTGATACGTGGAGTCCACTGGAAGTGCCAGCATTTTACCAATATGATGCCAACATACTGCGTGGTACTAGATGGGACTGGATGATACCAGACGGTACAGGATGGTACGAACTTCAACGGTCTTGAAAACCGTTGAGCCTTCACCGGCTCCGGGGGTTCGAATCCCTCTCCCTCCGCCACTAACAAATGCCTCGCCCATGGGTTTTTCTGCACATTGAACTCGGTCAATAAGTATATGTCAGAGTAGAAACTGCAGTTGTTATGCAAACGAGATGCAAACTAATTCCTTTCATACCATGCGAGATTTCTACGACACGATTATGAGCGAAGGCGCAAATATGCCTTGTATCTACTAGCGATTTTGGGCCAGACACTTTCGATTTTGATAAGTACAATAGAGCTCTTCGGCGACTCTGATCTTCTCCACTACATGGAACAGATTGAGGTACCAGCAAAGCAATCAAACCACGAAAGGCGCCGAGCGATTCTTGCAAGACGTGCATGGGGTGCGGTTTGTGCGTCGCGGCCTTTGCGCCGAGAGTGCAACTCCGTGAGTTGTTTAACCCGTCTATGTTGTTCAGTGCAGGCGCTGCGGCTTCTGCGCGGCAGGTGGCGCATCCGTTGCAGAGCTCAGTCAGATTGATCGAAGCCATATATCTGCCTCGCTCGACACCCTGCCAACGCCCCTGAAGGCGTCCATCAAGTAGCGCTGAAGCGCTCGGCTATCGGATCACAACAAAACCGCCGTCTTGACTTTGACCCGTTAATACTGCATAATAAGGTCATATTTTGACCCGAATAATTTGATTATTCGGACCATAAAATTGCCCATTCGGAGGTTCTAAATGGCTCGATACATCTGGCAGACCAATTCGTGGCCTCACTTTAACTGGGACAGCGAACGCCTATTACACCCTCTAGGGGAGGCAAGAAAGGCCCAAGGGAAGATCCTTGGTCTTGCCGATTTTTTTGAATTGGAGGCACAAGCGAATGTACTCACTGAGGAAGCGCTCACAACGGCGGCAATAGAAGGCGAAAGACTCAACCGTGCAACGGTGCGCTCGTCGGTAGCTCGTAGGCTAGGCTTGCCGACGGCTGGATTGCCATCAACACAAAGGCACATAGAGGGCTTGGTTGACATGCTTATAGACGCGACTCGGAATCATGCAGATGCTCTCACTGCCCAACGGCTCAAGGGATGGCAAGCTGCATTGTTTCCAACCGGATACTCAGGGATAACCAAGATCATTACTGGGGACTGGCGCAGCGGCGAAGAGCCAATGCGAGTGGTGTCTAGCCCAGTTGGAAAAGAAACGGTTCACTATGAAGCTCCGCCCGCAGAGAACGTCGATGGGATGATGGACGAATTCCTGGAGTGGTTCCAAACACCTCAAGGCAAATTGGACGGCCTCGTGCGCGCCGCAATCGCTCATTTCTGGTTTGTGTCCATTCACCCTTTTCAGGATGGTAACGGACGGATCGTGTGAACCATTGCAGACATGGCTCTCACGCAAGACGAGAAAACCGATTGTAGGATGTACAGCATGTCAGCTC
>JAHIPE010000010.1 GCA_018894655.1 Actinomycetota bacterium | reverse complement strand
GGAAAAAGCGTGGCTCATGTACCTTGCAAATGAGCGGGCGGGTGGTAAGATATTTACGCCAGCAACCTGTAATGGGGAACAACGGTGGTGCTTAACACGGGCAAGGAGGCTCTATCAGCATCCGGGGGGGAGTAAAATGCGACACTTGAGGATTTCCATCGCTTCGTTGTGCGTACTCGCGATGATACTGGCCGGCTCCAACATAGTGATGGCAGGGTCGTCCGCGCCCGGCGGGGAGTCAAGCCAGGGGAGACTTCAGGGGAAGCCCGCCACGGGGATATCAGAGCAGTACGTCCCCGGCCAGGTAATCGTGAAGTACAAGTCCGGCGTGAGCGCGCAGAGCAGGGGAAGCATAATGTCCACGGTCGGGGGGGCGGAAGTGCTGAAGGAGATCGGCCCACCCCATGGGGAGAAGGCGGGGCTCGTTAAGCTCGAGCCGGGAGTTTCGGTGGAGCAAGCGGTGGCCGAGCTCAACGCCCGGCCCGACATCCAGTACGCCGAGCCCAACTACGTCTACCACGCTACCTACGAGCCCAACGACCCTTCCTACGGCGAGCAGTGGGGGTTTAAGAACGACGGGCAGAAGATCAAAGACTCGACGGGAACGAAAGGCGCGGACATCGACGCGGCGGGCGCCTGGGATATCGAGCAGGGGTACTCCAACCCGGTGACTGTGGCGATACTCGACACCGGGTGCGACTTCACCCACCCGGACCAGAAATCGAAGTTGCTCAGCAACGGGTACAACTACGCCGGCATCTCGCAGACCTCGGTCAACAAAGTGACGGCGTTCGGCGATGGGGCCAACCTGTACTACGCCCAGTCCATCAAAGGGACCGGCCAGAAGCTTACGCATGTGGGGTTCCTGGCGCAGTCCGCCGGGAGCCCGAATCAGGGTATAAACGTTGGGATCAGGACGAGCCTGCCCACCAGCGAACCCTTCTCCACGCTGGCGTCCTATACCGTGTCGCCCTCCGAGATCAGCAGCGGGGGCAGCGAGATCTACAAGGCGCTCAACAACTCGGTCACCCTCACGAGCGGGCAGACATATTACATAGTGATCTGGACCTACAACGACGGCATAAGCGGCAACTACGGATTGTTGTATAACAACGGGCTATCGTCCAGTGACAAATACCTGGACGGCAGCGCCTGGATATATACCTTCACGTACGGCTGGCTGGAAGACACGGTGAGCGATTTCTACTTCAGGACAAACCCCAACGGCAACCCCCGCGATGACAACGGCCACGGCACCCACTGCGCCGGTATCGCCGCCGCGGTCACCAACAACGGCGTCGGAGTCGCCGGCACATGTCCCGCGGCGAAGGTACTGCCGATTAAGGTGCTGAACGCGGCCGGAAGCGGGAGCTCCGACGCTATAGCCAACGGCATCTACTACGCGGCGGATAAAGGAGCCAAGATCATAAGCATGAGCATCCAGGGGCCGGCGAAATCCAATGCCGCGCAGGAAGCTTGTACCTATGCCTACAACAAGGGCTGCACCCTGTTCGCCGCCGCCGGCAACACCGGCGACAGCACCATGAATTACCCGGCCGGCTACGACCACACCATCGGTGTAGGGGCAACAACCAACAAGGACGAGAAGGCCGACTTCTCCACCTACAATAAGAGTGTAGACTTGAGCGCGCCGGGCAAGGACATATACTCCACCCTCCCCACGTATCCGGTGACCTTCAACGCCCAGGGGCACAGCAAGAACTACGATTACCTCGACGGCACATCGATGGCCTGCCCCATGGCGGCAGGGGTGGGGGCACTGCTCAAGGCCCGCAGCCCCACCATGTCTCCCGCGGAAATCGAGGAGAGTCTCGAGAGCACGGCCGATGACCTGGGCACCGAGGGGAGAGACGACAAGTTCGGATACGGCCGGGTGAACGCGGCCAGGGCAATGGGCGGAGGCCCTCAGTACACCTGGTACCTGGCCGAGGGCACCACCGCCTGGGGTTTCTCCACTTATATAACCATCGAGAACCCCAACTCATGCGGGGTTACTGTAGATGTCACCTATATGCCCACGGGTGCCGCCCCGGTGGAGGAGGCCATGAGCCTGCCCGCGAACAGCCAGACAACCCTCACAAACGACCACATCAGGGGAATCCTGGGGGAGGTCGACTTCTCCACCAAGGTGGAGTGCGACGAGGGTGAGACGATAGCGGTTGACAGGACCATGTCCTGGGGGGATACATCAGGGGACGGCCACTGCTCCATTGGGGTTACATCCCCTTCCAATACATGGTACCTCCCCGAGGGATCATCCGCCTGGGGGTTTGAGTGCTGGCTACTTATCCAGAACCCCAACAGCTCCGATGCAACAGCAACGGTAACCTACATGATAGAGGGGGAGGGACCCCAGGTATTCCAGAAGAACGTACCCGCCAGCTCACGCGCCACCTACAACATGGAGCAAGACATAGGCAACAAGGACGCCTCCATCAAGGTTGAGAGCAACGCCCCCGTAATCCCCGAGAGGGCCATGTACCGAAACTCAAGAGCCGAGGGTCACGACTCCATAGGGACAACCTCCCCGGCTGCCGACTACTACCTGGCGGAAGGCACAACAGCCTGGGGATTCACCGCCTACGTGCTCATCCAGAACCCGCAGGGCACCGAAAACCAGGTGAACGTCACCTACATGACACCTTCCGGGGAGCAGTCCCACCCCGAGAACCCGATTACCATGCCGGCGAACTCCAGAAAGACTATAAGGGTGAACGACTTCGTGCCCAATACCGATCTGTCCACCAGGGTGACCGGGAACAACCCCATAATCGCGGAGCGCGCCATGTACTGGGACGGCCCCTCCGGTGAGAGGTGCCACGACTCGATAGGCATGGCATTCCCACACACCACCTTCTACCTACCCGACGGAGAGACTTCAAACGGACGCGAGACCTGGACCCTCGTACAGAACCCCAACTCGAGCGGCGTGGAGGTCCGGATAACCTACCTCACCCCCGACGGACAGGGTAACGTTACCTTCACGGAAAACATCCCCGCGAACTCCCGCTCCACCTTCTCCATGGCCGATAGGGGGATAAATGGAAGGGCCGCGGTACTTGTTACATGCACCACGTCGGGAAAGAAGATAATGGTCGAGCGCGCCATGTACTGGAATAACCGAGGTGCGGGCACCGACACCATAGGGGGCTACTCGGACTGAGCTCCGCCCCAGCCGCAGGTTCGCGACATCGAAGCACATGTCGTGGGGCTTGTATTCGTCTTTCGGGGAGTATTCAGATGCTGATGCTACCGCCCGCTCCCCCTTTTCTGCTTCATGATCTCCAGGGAGACCTCGGCAAGTATGATGTTCATGGTCTCGTGATATGTTGAGGCATCCTGGGGCTCATCCGGCTCCGGTCTGGCCAGTTCGACCGCCGCGGTCTCAACCATGTACATAATCTCCCCCCTGGATGCCCGGTAAGCGGGAAAGCGGTTGTTTATAACCAGTGTTCTACGGCCTTTTTCTTTGACCACTATGCTCCTTATCGACTCCTCCATCGGCCGGACGTCGAAGTCTCCCCACTTCGCTTTCCTTTTCCTTTTCCCTACCGCCGATGGTGGGGGCGGCGTGGCGGGTTCATACGGTCCGCGGGGCTCTCCTTCCTCCTGCGATTCCACTGCCTCCTTTTCCTCATCCTTGGTGGGCCGCCTTTGCCCTTCGGCCGTGCCGGAATTCCCCTTCAGGCGATATGCTTCCTCCAGGCGCTCCAGTGCCTTGAAAACGTAATCGCGCGCGAGCATCGCACGTTCTATCTCCTCATCGCTCGGGAGTTCCTCGTCCTTTCTGGCGAGCAGTTCGTCAACGTACGGCTTCATTACCCTGCGCATAACACTGGCGCACTTCCTCCACCCGGGAGAATCCCTGTCGAAATCGTCCTTGTTAAGCTTCAGGGGGATGAACCCCATCTCGACTTCGCCAACCAGGTTATTCAAGGAGGCCTTGAAGGCCGGGGTTTTGTGCCCGAAGAACTCATCCCTGACGATTACCCGGCCGGATGCCGAAACCCTGATTCCACCCTTCACGTCAGCGCCTGTCTTCTTGATCCCCACCCACCCTTCCAGCAGTTGATGGTCGGGTTGATGCTTGTCCCCCGGGTAGGGGCTTGGTACGTCCTTGATCCTGAGCTTGAAGGGCTTCGACCTGACCGTAGAGATATCCTCAGGCTCAACCTGCTTGTCGTTGAGGACGAGCTTTATCTTCCCTGTTCTTATGAGCGGTGCATACCTCCAGGAGAGCTCTTCGCGGAGCTTCTTCACGTTTGGTTTGCGCTCAAGCTGCTTTACCTCGATCTGGACGACACCGACCCCGGGCACCGGTGAACGCTCTTCTTCGGCGGCATATTCCTTGAGGCCCTCACTTCTGTCGCGCCAGTTCTCGTCCCTTATGACGAACTGGGTATCGCCGTCACGGGGATTGGCCCTGATCACCCACCCACAGCCCAGGTAACCCATTGCCGACTTTCCTCCCTGGCCGTATCTTCCAAGCCTGCCTTTCTCGCGTGTCTGCTTTCCCCAGTGCAGGAAATCCTCGAGCTTCTCGAGATCCATACCGTTGCCCCCCTTGCCGGTTACGCTCAAGGAGCCGCGGCGGCAAGTGATGGTTACGGTCATTGGTTCCCCGGCAACGATGTCGTCAACGGCGTTGTCGATCAGTTCGCACACCGCCTCGGTGGGACTGCGGAAGTTGAAGGAAAGAGAGCTCAATAGGGCGGGATCCAACTTTTCCCTGATGCTCTTCTTCAACTCAAATCACCCATAGTG
>JAHIPE010000111.1 GCA_018894655.1 Actinomycetota bacterium | reverse complement strand
GTGGGCGGAGGCCCTCGGCGCGAGATGCGTGTTCATCGGTGTGAACGCCCTTGATTACTCCGGGTACCCGGATTGCAGGCCGGAGTACATCGCCGCTTTCCAGAAGATGGCTGACGTTGCCACAAGGTGCGCGATTGAAGGCGACCGGATCGAGATAAGGGCTCCGCTCATTGAGATGTCTAAGGCGCAGATAATAAAGTTGGGCGCGGGCCTCGGTGTTGATTTCGGGATAACCTGTAGCTGCTACGATCCAGACGAGAACGGGATCGCATGCGGGGAGTGCGACAGTTGCGTTCTCAGAAGGAACGGTTTCGCGGAGGCGGGCATAGAGGACCCCACCACCCACCGTTCCTGAATTGCGCCCACACATTGCGTTTGGTATTGCGTTTGGTGCCTGGCACCATCTTGCGTTTTGGGGAAGGGTCGTTGAGAATCTGGGGTTCAGACCCCGCTGTCGACGCCTTGGCTCTCCAGCATGAGCCGGAGGACATCCCGGCTGGACCTGAACCTGCCCAGACCCAGGACACGTCGCGTCTCGGCGTCACTGATGGTCCAACGGTAGCGGATGAAATCGAGCATGCCGCTGGGACCCTCGATGAGTGGAGCCCTGAGCCGGTAAAGCAGGTCCAACGAGGGGTAGATGAAACCGGGGGGGAAGCCGATGA
Organism: Actinomycetota bacterium; assembly: GCA_018894655.1. Lineage (GTDB taxonomy): Bacteria > Actinomycetota > Geothermincolia > Fen-727 > Anoxymicrobiaceae > JAHIPE01. The sequence continues at coordinate 4,623 of JAHIPE010000111.1, read as the reverse complement.
CACGCTTCCCAGACATCCGGGCGATCTCCTCGAGGTTCACCGTTCCGTCCCCTGCGGCGTGAAAGTACCCCGAGGCTTCCTTCTCCAGCACTCGAAGGAACACCTCGGCGACGTCGTCCTCATGGACGAACTGCATCTCGGGTCGCGCATCACCTACCGCCGGCACGAACGGAAGGCGGATGATGAAACGGGAGAGGTAGTTGTCCACATGGAGGCCGTAAACGATGCAGGGGCGGATCACCGCCACTTTTATTTCCGGATGCCTGGCGATGAACGAGACGGCAAGCGTCTCCATCTCGTACTTGTCCGAGGCGTAGGTGAAGTTCGGTTGCCTCCGTGGTGTGTCGTTCTCCGCAAGCCATTCGGGGTTGTCCTCGAAGGCGCCGAACGCGGTCGACGACGAGGCTGCTATCAAGTGTCGGGCGCCGCAGGCGACAGTGGCGGCCAGGACGTTGGTGAAGCCGTTGATATTGATATCATGCATAACGGTCGTGTTATGAATCGGGTTGACCACAAACGCCAGGTGGATAACCTTCTCAACGTTCTCGCGGCGGAAGAGGGAGACCAGCGCGGGGTCGCGGATGTCCATACGGTGGTACCTGGTCTTGCCGAACGGCTCGGCAGGGGGCGAGATGTCAACCCCGACCACCCGGGATACCTTGTCTTCGTCCTCCAGGAAGTGCTCGATTCGCGACCCTATGTACCCGGAACTCCCGGTGATCGCCACTACCGACATCGTACGGACCTCCCGCGCGGGCTTCCCGTCATTCGCGTTCCATTGAGATTAACTAAAAACGCCGTGTTATTCTACCTTTCGTGGAAGAAATGTTTGATATAGTTACTGGTGGAACACCGACAAAAGGGGCTTGTCATGGCTTACCTCGGGGGCCGGCTGGAGATAGTCGAAGGGGACATAACGAAGCTCGAGGTTGACGCCGTGGTCAACGCCGCCAACAGGACCCTCCTGGGGGGCGGAGGTGTGGACGGGGCGATACACAGGGCGGCCGGGCCTGGGCTTCTCAAAGAGGCCTGTACCCTGGGGGGTTGTGAGACCGGGGAGGCGAAGATAACCGGGGGGTATAACCTGCCGGCCAGATACGTAATACATACTGTTGGCCCGGTCTGGCATGGGGGGCGCGGGGGCGAGGAGGAGTTGCTGGCGAACTGCTACAGGAGTAGCCTTGCCCTTGCGGCGCGAAACGGGGTCAAGACGATTGCGTTCCCGTCCATAAGCACCGGCGTATACGGCTTTCCCACCTCCCAGGCATCCCGGATTGCCATCGGTGAGATACGGGACTTCCTCGAGGTGGAACCTTCCCTGGAGAAGGTGACCTGTTGCTGCTTCAGCCCCGGGGACCGCCAGGTGTACCTGGGCGCGGCGGCGATGCTGGACGAGGGCTAGACCGGTAGAGCGGTTGGAGATTGAGAAATATCAGGGGCGATTGACTCGCGTGCTGTTATTAGTAGGTTGACAGCAAAGACAGAGGAGGATTTCTCATCAATACCGGGGACATGTATCAGCAACTGGCACAAAAGATATTCATGGGGGACTCGCCTATCATCCCCCGGCTTTTCGAGATGCTGGCCGACCCCGGGGAAGCCGAGTTGCTTCTCTTGCTACCGGTGACCGCCCCTGAGTTAGCCAAGAAGATGGCCACCGACGAGGGGGAACTGAAAGCGATGCTGGACACCCTCTACTATAAGGGCCTGGTGTTCAAGAAGGAGACGCCGGAGGGAACACTCTACCGCCTGTGCCGGGACCTCATGCAGTTCCACGACGCATCTATCCTGTGGCCGGACGCCACCCGAGAGTTCCTGGACCTCTGGCAGAGGTTCATGGAGGAGGAGTGGCCAGTTTTCTCGGAGAACGTGGACAAGATGCTTCCCAAGCCTGTCACCCGCATAGTACCGGTGATGGAGTCACTGGACGCACGCCAGCAGATACTCGCCTTCGAGGACGTCCGACAGATAATCGATGATTCCGAAGTAATCGCCGTGACAAACTGCACCTGCCGGCTGACCGCCAGGAAGTGTGACCGCCCTGTCGAGGTCTGCCTCCAGGTAGGCAAGGCGGGTTCCTACGCCATAGACCGGGGGACCGGGCGCGATATAGACAAGGAAGAGGCGCTCCGACTGCTCCGCCAGGCGGAGGAGGCGGGGCTCATTCATACGACTATGAACCGCTCAAGCGGGATGCACTTCATCTGCAACTGCTGCGACGACTGCTGCATGATCTTCCCGATGCTCATTGACCGCAAGTTGAACATGTGTGACCCAAGCCGGTTCTGTGCACTGGTTGACGCCGAGGCGTGCAACGCGTGTAGTGACTGCCTCGAGCGATGCTACTTCGGGGCGTTGTCGATGGACGACGAGTTGGAGGCGGCGGTGGTGGACCCTGAAGCGTGCATGGGATGCGGTCTCTGCGAGATTGTCTGTCCTACGGAAGCGTTAACGTTGGAAGCAGTAAGGGAGAGGGATTTCATACCGACGTCGTAACCAGACGTCCATGTACTGCGGGAGGTCTTCAGCAGTTGACTGAAACATGGAAGAATATGGATATCTATCTAAATGTATCTGACAGAGCAAGGGCGAAAAACATGTCGTTGCACTACTGTAAGGTGATAATCGTAGTATGGCTTCGAGGAGAAAACCAATCCTCCAATGCCAACTGATGCTCGCCTGCCGTTCCCCGGAGAGGATAAACGCGCGTGGAGGGGACGTAAGACCGCCTCAGATGAGCCGGCAGACCCCGGTGAAGCGCGAACCGAAGAGTGGAATAGATTTCCATATTTTGGAGAACGGTCGGTGAGGACTCCAGCGGCGATAGGTGTACCTCCTGCGATAAGGGCTCACTGAAGAAGATATTATCGCTGTTTGCGACCGGAGAAAAGGGCACCATCTCCTGCGGGGCTGGTGATTCAAGCCGTTTTACACGAAGCGGTGCCTGATCCCCGGTCGGGGATTGTGGCACTCTCAGAGACCGGCCGAGGCTTATGCCTCTATAGAATCCGCGGTTATCTCGTACTCGCAGTCGTGATGGGTGCGTTTTTTCCACTCGATAGAGGAGGCGGTACCGGTGACAGCCTCCAGGGCGGCGGCGATCTTGGCGGCGTAGAGGTCCTGGTTGTAGGGGTTTAGAATACTGACCGAGACCGAAGAGCCGTTGTGCCTGAAGCTCGTGGGATAACCGAGTCCGCGGAAGGCGAGGCCCCTCAGGTGGTCCTCCCAGAACCTCTCAGGGTCGCCGGTTTCCTTGCCGGCAAGCCTCTCCCGGGTGTAGCTCTTCTGGTGTTCGTACAGAATCCTCGGGATCTCCCCGCCGAGTTCCGTCTCCAGCACCCACAGTATCGCGTTGACAGACTGGCTGGCGACTACCACCTCCCGCTGGCCGGTGAGGCGGTTGTTTATGATGCCCCGGCCAAGGTCCCACTGGAGGGCCCGGGAAGCCGGGAGGGGAGTAAGGCAGACTTGGCACCTGTCGCAACCGAGCGGTCCGTCACCGGGCCCGGCCTCCTCGAGATAGAGGCGGCTTTCCGATTCCGCTTTCTCCTCGCCGTGGCTCAGGCGAATTACAAGGTCCTCGCCTTCAATGCCGTAGTCGATGTTGGAGCTGGGCATCTCCTCTACAGACTCGTAGATACCTGCCGCGCTTCCCGCCAGTAGCGGGGCGAGGCACGGGTTCTTGAAACGCAGCACCAACGACTTGCCGGCGCGGTAGGAATCGACGCTTATCCTGCCGTCGCCGAGGCCCGCCATATCAGTGGCAACAAGTCGGACCAGGAGACGGGCGACCCACTGGGGGCGGAAGAACCTGTTATGGGGAACCCTTTTCATGTGCCGGAGGGGCAGGCTGGCGGAGATAGCCTTGCCTACCTCCTTCTGGGCCTGTACAAGGAACGGCTCCACCGATATCCCGATGGTGCCGGTCAGGTCGCTGAATAGGCCCTCCAACTCACCGTCCTCGAGAAAGGTGATCTGGGACCGGGTCTTCGTACGGTCTGTGCTGACGATGGTTCCGTCAGCGCGCCAATCGAAGCAGCGGGCGAACTTGACTGGGAAGCCGCACCGCCTGCACTTTCTCATGCTTCCTCCACGGTAGATGCTACCCGGAACATGCCGCAGCCCCTCACTGGCCAGGGAGCGGTTACTCGGCCTCGGGAAGCTTCTTCCTGGCCTTCTCAGCCCTTTTCTGTGCCTTCAGGGCCTTCTTGTTCGACTTCTTCGCTTTCTTGCCGAGCTTCTTCGCTTTCTTCTCGAACTTCCTGGCTTTCTTCTCCTTCACGGCGCACTCTCCCTTCGTTTCCCGGTGTGGAAACACCGTACTCGCCGAACGATCATTTTCCTATCATAAATCGGAAAAGTCGTTATTACAATAATGGACGGCATCCGGCGGGCAACCGGAATACGGCCGAACACCAGGAACAAACGGCCGGGGGCATCCTCGCCCGGCGGCTCTCGGTAGCCGGGAGGCCTGATTTCTGAGCTAAGTGCCCCGTTCCATAAATACGGTGTCGTATCGAGAGCGCCGAGGCGCCGCTCATGCAAGGCGCGCGACCGAGCTGTACTCCGTGAGTACCGCGAGGGAGCGGAACGCAGCAGGTGCGGATGCATCGACGTTCGAAT
>JAHIPE010000110.1 GCA_018894655.1 Actinomycetota bacterium | reverse complement strand
TTCACCACCGGCGGCTTGCCTTCCAGCATGTAGGTCACCGAGGCGACGGTGGCGCCGACGTTGGGGTTCAGCAGGCAGACCCACTCGTTGAACCCGCTCCTGGTGGTCCCTTCCGCGAAGTACCAGGTCCTGCTGGCGCCGCTATGCCCCACAACGCTGTCCCCGCCTTCCCAGTTGGCAAGGGCGGTCGGCGGGAGCAGCAGGGAAAGTAGCAGCGCCAGCGACGACACCAGTACCAGGCGGCGCCCGAACCTGCTCACCGGTTTCTTCGACAACTGTAACCCCCTGTTGGCCTATCTCTAAATTAACTTTCGCCGCGACGCCGCGCAAGCCTTGATTAGCCAAGAAAGCCCATAATGCAACGTGCAGGGTCGTTTGCCGTTCGGCCTCGCCAGGTGGTTTTGGCCCAAGTACGTTTGACCCTCTAGAGGCGCCTATAATAGTCTGGCAGCACAACGGGCGGAGAAAGGCGCACGATGAAAGAGAAGCGGGCAGTAGTAGTTGGGGCCGGACTCGGCGGCCTTTCCTCCGCCGCCTATCTCTCCAAGAACGGGTTCAAGGTTGACTTGTTCGACCGAAATCCCCACCCGGGCGGGTACGCCTGCAGTTTCGTGCGCGACGGCTACGAGTTCGAGGCGGCGCTTCACGCGCTGAGTGGCATCGGGCCGGAGGACAACCGCGGCTCCTGCTACCGCATCCTGGAGGGCTGCGACGTGGCACGCCGGGTCGAGTTCGTACCCATCGAGGACCTCTATACCTCGGTATTCCCCGACTTTAAGGCGACCATTCCCAAGGGTTGGGAGGCCGCCGAGGAGGCGTACGGGGAGAACTTCCCCGCCGAGCGAAAGGGCCTTCACCGCCTGATGGAATTCATGCGGAAGATGTACGAAGAGATGAAGCTTATCTCCTCCGACCCCGGGGCGCTCGACCTGCTCTTGTTCCCGGTGAAAGGCTCGCACCTTATCCGTTCCACCGGGCTTACCGTCTCCCAGGCGATGGACCGCGAGATATCCGACCCCCGGCTGAAGGCGCTCTTCTGTGACCTGTGGGGGTACTACGGGCTTCCGCCTTCCAGGCTCTCGTTCCAGCTTTTCGCTATGGCCAACTCGTCATATATCGAGCATGGGTCTTATCACGTGAAAGGAACGTCCCAGGCGCTCTCCAACGCGTTCGTCGATGCCATCGAGGAGAACGGAGGCACGGTACACCTGCGTAGCGGGATAGAGAAGATAAACGTAGATAGCGGCAGGGTAACCGGGGTTGTGACCGAGCACGGCGACGAGTTCCCCGCGGATTACGTTGTCAGCAACGCCAACCCCATACACGCCTGCTACGACCTGATAGGGGCGGAGAACGTGCCGAACTCGTACCTCAAGGCGCTGGCGGAGGGGCACATCGCGGTATCGACGTTCAACGTGTACATGGGCCTGGACTGCACCGCCGAGGACCTGGGCGTGCCCTCCCACTACGAGATTTTCTACAACGAGGACTACGACACCGACGGCCAGTACCGCCGCATGTTCGAGATAAAGAAGCAGAAGTACTGGGCGCTCACCAACTACAGCGTCTTGCACCCCGAGCTATCCCCCCCGGGCACATCGATCATGGTGATAACCGGGCTGGTGGACTATGGCGCGTGGGCGAGGGTCCCCCCCGACCGGTACGTTGAGACCAAGAACCGGCTCGCCGCCGAGATGATAGAGGCGGCGGAGGAGGTCGTGCCCGGCATCGGGGATCACATCTCGGTGGTGGAGGTCGCCACCCCGCTGACCAACATGCGCTACAGCGGAAACCCCGGCGGTTCGATACTGGGGTTCGACTACGACGTCACGGGAAGCTCGATGTTCCGTCTTCCCAACCGGGGCCCGCTGGAAGGCCTGTATTTCGCCAACGCCTGGGTGCGCCTGGGCGGTGGGTTCGAAACGTGCATGACCTCCGGGTTCCTGGCCTTCATGGATGTAATGAAGGACGTCAAAGGGGTAAAGGGCATCAAGAAGCTGCTGCCCAGCCTGTAGAACGTGAAGGGCCGCGCCGCGATTGCCGAAAGGAAGAGAGTTGGAGTTCAAGGACGTAACCGACTCGCTATACGACATCGCCCAGGCCGGACTGGTGGTCGTCAGGAAGATAATTGCCCGCTCGTTTGCCGACGAGCGCCGGGTGGAGCCGGAACTGGTGAGCCGGCTCATGGATCAGTTGCACCCCGGTCGCATGCAGGCGGAGGTCGCCGAGGTCATCCAGGAAACCGGGTCCACCAGGACCCTACGCCTGGTGCCGACGGGCGAGCCGTTCGCGCCGTTTCGGGCCGGGCAGTTCATCAACCTGTTCCTTACCGTTGACGGCGTAGCCACCGGCCGCCCTTACACGATATCCTCGCCGCCGTCAAGGCCGGGCTACCTGGACATCACGGTGAGGGAGATGCCGGACGGTTTTATTTCCAGGTACCTCTG
>JAHIPE010000109.1 GCA_018894655.1 Actinomycetota bacterium | reverse complement strand
TTGATAAGCCGGGAGTAGTCGCTGGGGTCGTACTCCAGGTCGGCGTCCTGGATGATCACCATGTCCCCGGTGACGTGAGCCAGGCCGGTCCTTATGGCCGCCCCCTTGCCCCGATTCACCTCGTGGCTCAGCACAGAGATACCGGGCTCGCTACGGTACGCCTCGAGCCTGGCGGCGGTACCGTCGGTGGAGGCGTCGTCCACAACCACCACCTCTATCCCAATACCCCCGAGATCCACCGCGCGGACCAGGCTGATGACCTCGTCGATAGTCGATTCCTCGTTATGTACCGGCATTATCACCGAGAGCTTCACTTTCTCTCCCGTGTCTTTCGATAGAGCCACCTCGTTATCGAGCGGCTCTCTTCTTCCATAAGCCTGGCAGAAGACCCTATGAGTATAGAATGAGAAAGCCGGTTGTGACCAGCGATTCTATCCAAGTGTAAAAGCTCTATTACCCGACTACGGAAACCCAGGAGTTGGTCTTCTTATTTGCGGCCTATCACAATCTGATTCATTCCCATCTGGAACCGCCTTGAAGCCACAACCTTGAGTTCTCTCCCCGTGAGCAGGCTCACCAGTTCCGGAAGACAATAGATATGGTGATGCACCTCACTCACCCCAGGGTTTGTTATTCCAACCACCTGAAGAAGACGATGCACCCGGTCCCCCAACCGGGTCGGCGTCGTAATCACTATACTCCCACCAGGAGCAAGCAGGGGGAGGTAGAGGTCAAGGAAATCCTGTGGTCTCTCCAGATGTTCTATCAGGGCAAGGGCCAGGACGGTATCAAACGGTTCCTGGCACGATACAGTCTCCCTCTGAATGTCCAGTACATAAGCGCTTACCCCGGGGTGATTGTCCAGTAACTCCTGTACCCCGACACGGCAGGAATCCACCCCAACATAGTCGACATCCCGGGGAAGGAACCCGACTATCGTGCCGGCGCCACAGCCGACATCGAGCACCCTGCCTTGTACGTAAGGTATTGCCTCGCGAGCCCTGGCGCGGGCCAGAAAACCACTGAAACGGCTCCTTATTCTCGTTGTTATCTTCGCCATTCCCACCGCTCCCTGGCACGAAGAGGCCTGCTTCCGAGACATGTGCCAGTCATTATATCAGACATCTCAGAGTACTCACTCCTTCGGGATAATCCCCAGCCGCCGCGCCTCCCGTCCCGTCCCGTCCCGGTAGGGCCTCACCACAAACCGAACTCCCCGATGCATTCGACCGCCTCGGTGAACCGCTCCCACGAGAAGCGCCTGCGGTACTCCTCCACGTTTCTCCCGAACTCGCCCGCCCGTCCAGGCTCGAAGAACTCAATCATCGCCCGCGCGATAGCGCCGGGATCGCCGGGCGGCACCAGGAAACCGGTCCTCCCGTCGTCAACCGACTCCGGCAGCGCCCCGACAGTGGTGGTAACAACCGGCTTCCCGAAAGCGTAAGCGATCTTCACTATCCCGCTCGCGGAGGCGGAGATGTACGGCAGGACCACGAGGTCCGCGGAGTTGAAGTACCTCGGCACTTCCTCGTTCGGCACATAACTGTCCACGATAGTGACGTACCTGTCGATCCCCGTGCGCTCGATCTCCCTGGAGTAGCGGTCCCTGTCTTCCCAGAACTCACCCACCACCAGGAGTCGCAACGATGGTATCCGCCTGACGGCTTCGGGCATGGCACCAAGCAGGTTGATGAGGCCCTTGTACGGACGGACAAAACCGAAGTAAAGCACTACCCGGTCCCCTTCCGCCAGCCCGAGCCCGTTTCTGGCCTCCGCTCGGGAGGGAGTCTGGGGGAAGACATCGAGGATCGGCAACGGGACCACCGACACCGCTGACCCCGGCCTCAAGCTTAACAGCTCTCTCTCCAGCTCCCGGCCGGTGACTATGAAGTGATCGGCCCGCCCGAAAGCGATTCGCGTGAGCAGCTTACCCAGCGAGCGGTGTTCATGCTGGACGACGTTGTGGCACCAGAAGACGATTCGGCCGCGCGGCAGGCGGCGCTTGATGTACCCGGAGATGTAGCGATATTGGATAGCGAGAGCGGGGTTCACCCAGGAAAATATTACCATCCCTGGATCGAACTCGCAGGCCCGCCTCGCCGCCTTCCTCCAGCTCAGCGGGTTTGAGAACGATAGTATCGGCTCGTTGTCGGCCTCGATGCGTTCCACTGATTCATCCTTCTGGGTCCGGCCGGGAAAGAGGAACTGGGGATACTGCTTCTCGAAGGAAATGAAAAGGACATCGTGGCGCCGGCGCAGGTTCTCGACCATCAGCGTGGTGTACTGTGAAATGCCCCCCCGCAGCGGATATGTGGGTCCGATAACTGCTATCCTCATTGCGGGCAACCCGCTCCGTTCTCGTCAGGCCGACCGGTAGCCTCACCGGTGATGCCGCCGCCGTTGGCGCGCCTTTTTTTCCTGCGGAAAAGCAGGAGTCCCGCCAGGTACACCACCAGGAAGCCGACGGTTACAAGCGAAACGGTTATCCCGACGTAGAGGCTCCCGGGGTGGAACCGGAACTCCACGGTCCTCTGCCCCCCCGGGAGCAGGACCCCCCGGAAGATCAGGTTCGTCCGGAGTATCTCGCTCTTCTCGCCGTCAACGTACACATCCCAGCCGGGATAGTACATCTCGGCCGTCACCAGGAGCCCCCGACATGACTCATCGGTCTCCAGTTCGAGGTGGTGCGGTGAGCTCGACGCGACCTCTACCAGCCCGGGCTCAGCCGGGATCTCCTCCCTGGCGGCGGGGGGGTACACCACCAGCGCGGTCTCACGGATGCCCTCGCCCCGGGTCTCGGCCATCTCCTCGTAGACCTCCTCCTTGTCGGCGAAGGCGACCGCGTCGCTCATCCATGCCCGGGGTTTGGCGGTTATGTTCCGGTAGACG
>JAHIPE010000001.1 GCA_018894655.1 Actinomycetota bacterium | reverse complement strand
TCCCCTCTCCCCTCGGGGGAGAGGGTCAGGGTGAGGGGGACGGCAATACCACTACCTTTCTCCCCTCGATCACCAGCCTCCCCTCGGCGAAAAGGCGGATTGCCCGGGGGTAGACCCGGTACTCCGCCAGGTGTATCCGGTTGTGCAGGGACTCCGCGTCGTCGCCCTCCTCGAGGGGCACCGCCTCCTGTGCGATGACCGGGCCGGTGTCCAACCCCTCGTCGACAAAGTGCACCGTCACCCCGCTCACCTTCACGCCGTACTCCAGCGCGTCCCTGACACTGTGAGTCCCCGGGAAAGAGGGCAGGAGCGCGGGGTGGATGTTCATCATGCGCCCACGGAACTCCTCCACCAACTCCTTACCCGCCATCTTCATGTACCCGGCCAGGACCACCAGGTCGACCCCGGCGTCGCGGAGGGCGGCTGTCACGGCTCTATCGTACGAGGCCCTGTCGGGGTAATCCGACAGCAGGACCACTGTTATTGGAATCCCCCTGCGCCGCGCCCTCTCCAGCGCGAAGGCGTCGGGGTTATCACTGATGACCACCGCTATCCGCGCCGGTACGTCCCCGTCGTCAATCGCCTGGGCTATAGCCTCCATGTTGGTACCGGAACCGGACGCCAGAACCCCGACGTCTATTACGCGCTCTTCCCCGGGCATGCTATCGCCATCCCCTCGTCTCACCGCGGTCAACCACCCTGCTGGTAGCGGACGTGCCCCTCCCCCTCTACGATCTCCCCCACCTGGTACGCCCTGTAGAGGTTCATGTCCAGGACCTTGAGTGCCTTCCTGACCCCGGTGGGACCCACGACCAGGAGCATGCCCAGCCCCATGTTGAAAGTCCTGAACATCTCGAACAGGTCTATCTCCCCCACCCGCTGTATGAACGTGAATACGTTCTTCACCGGCCAGCTCCCCAGGTGTATCTCGGCGTTGACGTTGTCCGGGAGCACCCTCGGCAGGTTATCGGTGATGCCGCCGCCGGTTACGTGCGCAATCGCCTTGAGGTCGCAATCCTGTGCCACCTTCAGCACCCCCGGCGCGTAGATGAACGAGGGTGTCAGCAGCTCACGCCCCAACGGGTAGGCGAGCTCCTTGATCTTGTCGTCCAGGTTGAACTCCCCTGAATCAAAGAGAAGCTTCCTGACCAGCGAGAACCCGTTGGCGTGGAGCCCCGAGGACGCGATGCCGATCACCCGGTCCTCGGGCTTCACCCCCGAGCCGTCGATTATCTGGTCTCTCTCCACCACCCCGACGCAGAAGCCGGCCAGGTCGTACTCCTCCGGCTCCATGACCCCGGGGTGCTCGGCGACCTCCCCCCCGACGAGAGAGCAACCCGCCTTCTTGCAGCCATCCGCGATACCGCCTACGATCTCGGCTATCCTGTCCGGTTCCACCTTGCCGGTAGATATGTAGTCCTGGAAGAACAGCGGCTCCGCCCCGCAGGCGACTACGTCATCGGCGCACATCGCTACCAGGTCGATGCCGACGGTGTCGTGCTTGTCCAGCATCTGGGCCAGCTTGAGCTTGGTGCCTACGCCGTCGGTCCCCGAGACCAGGACCGGCTTCTCATGACGGGACAGGTCGAGCTCGAACAGCGAGCTGAAGCCGCCGACGCCGGACAGCACCTCGGGCCTCGATGTGGGCCCGGCCTTCTCCTTGATGAGTTCCACCGCGCGGGAGGCGGCGTCTATGTCAACCCCGGCCCACCTGTAATCCTTTCTGGGCCCTTCGTTTCCCACTTCCTTGGTAATCTAAAGCGCTCCTTTCAGGCAGGGGACTTCTCCTCCAGCCGGAACTTGGACATCGTCAGGTCGTCCGGCGCTTCTATCGGGTAAGTATCGTCGAAGCAGGCGGTGCAGAACTCCTCCTTGGGCGACCTGCAGGAGGCAACCAGGTTATCCATGCCCAGGTAGTACAGCGAATCGGCGCCGAGGAACTCCCTTATCTCCGGAACAGTCAGGCGGGAGGCGATAAGCTCACTCCGCACCGCGGTGTCTATACCGTAGAAGCACGGGTACTGTATCGGCGGCGAGCTTACCCTCAGGTGGACCTCCCGCGCCCCCGCCTCCTTGAGTATCTCCACTATCTTGCGGCTGGTGGTCCCCCTGACGATGGAATCGTCCACCACCACCAACCTCTTGCCCTCTATGACCTGCTTCAGCGGGTTCAGCTTTATCCTGACCCCCAACTGCCTTATGGACTGCGAGGGCTGAATGAACGTGCGGCCAATGTAGCGGTTCTTGATGAGGCCCTGTCCGAACGGGATGCGTGACTCCTCGGCGAAACCTATTGCCGAGGGGACCCCCGAGTCCGGCACCGGTATGACGATGTCCGCCTCCACCGGGGCCTCCTCGGCCAGGTGCATGCCCATCTCCTTGCGCGCGCTGTACAGCACGCGGTCGTAGAGGATACTGTCGGGCCGCGCGAAGTAGATGAACTCGAAGATGCAAAGCGCCGGGCGGGCGGGCGGCGCGAACCGGCGGGACTCGATGCCGTCCTCGTTAATGAACACCATCTCCCCTGGCTCGACCTCGCGGAGGAACTTCGCTCCCACCACGTCGAGGGCGGCCGTTTCGCTTGCCAGGAACATCCCTCCGTCCCTGGTCCCGATGCACAGCGGGCGGATGCCGTGGGGGTCCCGAGCGCCTAAGAGCCCTTCCTCGGTGAGTATTACCACCGAGTAGGCGCCGTGCATCCTGGGGAACATCTCCTCGATGGCGCCCATGGTGGTGGGGGAGTCCGAACTGTTGAGAAGGGAGCAGATGACCTCGGTGTCGGTGGTGGAGGTGAAAGTGGAACCACTCTCGAGGAGCCACTCGCGTAACTGGGTTGTGTTTACCAGGTTCCCGTTATGGGCCAGGGCTAGCGGCCCGCGCCGTGTTACCTCGAAAAACGGCTGCGCGTTCTCCCAGTGGGTGGAACCGGTGGTGGAGTAGCGGACGTGCCCTATCGCGCGGTCGCCCTTCAGGCTGACGAAGCTGTTCTCGTCGAAGACTTGAGAGACCAGCCCCATATCCTTCACCACCAGGATGCCGTCCCCGCTGGTCACCGCGATGCCGGCGCTCTCCTGCCCCCTGTGCTGGAGGGCGTAGAGCCCGAAGTACGTGACCCTGGCAACGTCCTCCCCCGGGGCGAAGACGCCGAATACCCCGCACTCCTCACCGGGGGACTCGCTCAGGCTACACGGCAAGAGCCCACTACTGACAATACTGCAATCGCTCAAACAAAGCCCCTCCGGTCAACC
>JAHIPE010000108.1 GCA_018894655.1 Actinomycetota bacterium | reverse complement strand
CTGGCCGAACTGGAGAGGTGACGCGGGGTGGCATACTGTAAGCGGGTGAAGTATGGAGAAGATAACGCTTGAACTGCCCCTTGTAGGGGTCAAGGTACTGAACGATTCAGTGGACGGCTTTGAGGACGTTGATGTCTACCACGGCGTCTCCTACTGCGACGCGGTGCGCCTTGCCACGTTTGGTGAGGAACTCCTGGTGAAGCCCGGCTCCATCGGGGTCTGCAAGTGGGCGCCGGCGGTCCTTGGGTTGAAGGCCCCGGAGAATGAATTCGAGAGAAGCCTGCTTCCGCGCTTTGAGGCCCCGATCGCCGGCCTCTACATCGCTCACCCGTCTCGCTTTCCGGAGGACACGGAACCGGACGTGGTTATCGTTCGGGGGCGCCCCGGCCAGATGAAGCAGGTCATGGACGCCCTCAGCGAAGCTGCGCTTCAACGCGCGTACTACGGGGAGATAGGCAAGACCGCCCTGGGGGTGGTTGACCGGCGCTTCAGCTTGAAGGTGATGCTGAGCTACGTAACCAACCGGGTAATGGCTTACCTCCGGCGCTGGAAGCGCTTCGACGACCTCATACGCGCCGCAATGCGCACCCAGGTGCTGACCAGTGGCCTGGAGCGGGTACTGAAGAGCACAGTAGCCGACATGTCGATGTGCCGGAACTCCACGGTAATCCCGTTCGAGGAGAGCGCCGGGAACGTGTCGTTCTTCTGCGTGGGGGGCATATCGTGGGGCTGCAACTCCCCGGCAAACATGACGTCCGGCTTCCCGTACCGGCTCATCGAGGGCGTCCATAATCGCCTGGAGTACCCCGGCAAGCGCGACTCGTAGAGCCGGCGTCTCGCCGGCATCTTCCACTTGAGCCGCGACTACAGTCGCGGTCTGGCGCTACCCGGTATGCAGACAATGAACAAGTTTGGATATGTCAAAGTGGAACAGGTACAGCAGAGGCACCTCCATATAGCGGGCGAATATCCTCATGAAGAAGAGCCGGATGGGGCTGTGCTCGCCGGTCACGATATGGCCGAGCAGGAAGGAGGCCAGAACGAGCCACGCCCTCACGCCGATTCCTGTTGATGCCCTCATGTCCGCGCCCGCCTCTATCATCAGGCCAGCATGGATCCACCGTCTACCAGGATTGTCTGACCGGTCAGGAAGCTGGAGGCATCGGAGGCGAGATACACGGCCAGGCCCGCTATCTCGTCGGGCTGGGCTATGCGGCCGAGCGGTATCTTCGATTCCACGTTTTGCCTTATCTCGTCGTTTGCCCACAACGCCTGCGAGAACCTGGTCTGCACCAGCCCCGGGGCGATGCCGTTGACCCGGATGCCTTTTCCGCCCCACTCCAGGGCGAACGACTTGGTGACCATGTCCACCCCCGCCTTGCTGATGCTGTAGACGCCCAGGCCGGGGGCCGGGCGTACCGCCGCTTCGGTGCTCAGGTTGATTATCGACCCTCTACCTTTCTGGAGCATGACCTCGCCGGCGGCCTTGATCAGGAAGAAGATGCCTTTGAGGTTCACGTCCATTATCTTCTCCCACGCCGGGAGGTCGGCCTCCAGCAGCGGCCCGAGGATGGGGTTGGTGGCCGCGTTGTTGACCAGTATGTCTATTGTGCCGTACTCCTCGAGCGTCCTGTCCACTACTGCCTGGAGCGTGTCGGGCTTGCCCATGTGAGCCGGGATGCAGATAGCCTCCCCGCCGGCGGCCTCTATCTTCTCCTTGACCGCTTCCAGGCCTTCAATCTTGCGGCTGGAGAGCGCGACGCGCGCGCCGAACTCCGAGAGGGCCAGAGCGATCGACTCCCCGATCCCCCTGCTTCCTCCCGTAACGATGGCTACCCGGCCGGTCAGGTCAAACATATCCTTGTACATTTGGTACCTCCACAGTGTTTACTACACGTCCAATTCTATCAGCGCCCCGGGCTGTTGCATAACGGGATATGGGTTTGTCTGATGGTTACAACGGCAACAGCCCGGGGGTGGCGGGTTTTGTCTGACCACTGTTTGTCTGACGGGTGGGGTCAGGCCTTCTGGCCGTAACGTTTACTCTCGGCCATCGCTACAAGGCACTTACCCCCACTTGTAGGCGATCAGTCATAAGTAATAGAATACCTGTCTGGACAACATGATTCCGAATCCAGGGAGTACCTGGGGAAAGGAGATGGAAGATGGCTGATGAGATCAGGTTCGATGACAGGGTCGCCGTGGTAACCGGCGCCGGGGGAGGCCTCGGCCGGTCGCATGCCCTGCTGCTAGCCAGCCTGGGCGCAAAGGTCGTGGTGAACGACCTGGGCGGCTCCATGGATGGCGAAGGGAGCGGGTCCACTCCGGCGGAGCAGGTCGTGGATGAGATCAAGGCGGCGGGCGGCGAGGCCACGCCCAACTACGAAAGCGTGTCAGAGTGGGAGAGTGCCCAGAAGATCATCGGCGCCGCGATTGACACCTACGGGAAGATCGACATCCTCATCAACAACGCGGGGATCCTTCGTGACAAGAGCATGATGAAGATGGAGATCAAGGACTGGGAACTGGTGATCGCGGTTCACCTCGCCGGCACGTTCTTCTGCACCAAGGCCGCGCTTCCCAACATGAGGGAGAACAGCTACGGGCGCATACTGTCTACGGCGTCCGCGGCCGGCCTCTACGGAAACTTCGGCCAGACCAACTACGGCGCGGCCAAGATGGGTATAGCCGGCATGATGAACTCGGTGAAGCTGGAGGGGGCCAAGTACAACATCAAGGCCAACACCCTGGTGCCGATAGCGGGCACGCGCCTGACCGCGACGATTATGCCTTCAGAGGTCGTGGAGCAGTTGAAGCCCGAGTACGTCTCCCCGCTTACCGCCTACCTGTGCTGCGAGCAGTGCGAGCTATCCGGGGCGATGATGACCGCTGGCGCCGGTTACTTCAGCCGCGCGGCGGTGGTGGAGGGGCCGGGGGTCTTCTTCGAGGACGCGGCAACTGTCACTGTCGACGACATCTCGGCCAAGATCGCCGATATCACGACCCTGGAAGGAGCGGTGGAGTACGACTCGGCGACCGCTCAGACCGGTCACGCGCTCAGCAAGATCAAGTTCGACTAGCGGGGGTGTAACCTATGCCGATAGACACGGCGAAAGCCATTGGCGCGGAGCTGCCCGCGCTGGAGTTCGGGTACGAGCCGAAGGATGTCATGCTGTACGCCCTGGGTGTCGGGGCCGGTCCCGATCCAGAGGACCTGAAGTTCGTCTACGAGAACGATCCCGGGCTCTCGGTGCTGCCAACGTTCGGGGTCGTCCCGCCGTTCCCCGCCCTGATGGGCCTGATTGGCGTGGAAGGGATGGAGATCAACCCCATGATGATCCTCCACGGCGAGCAGTACCTGGAGATTCACAAGCACCCGGTTCCCACCTCGGGCAACTTCACCACCAAGCCGAAGGTGGCCAACATCTACGACAAGAGCAAGGGCGCGCTCATTGAGCTCGAGGCCGAGACTGTTGACGAGAACGACGAGGTGATCTACTTCAACCGGTTCGGTGTTTTCGTCCGCGGTGAGGGGGGCTTTGGTGGCGAGAAAGGCCCATCGGCGGGAAACGAGCCGCCCGACCGCGACCCGGACAAGGTCGTCAAGCTCAAGACCCTGCCCCAGCAGGCGTTGATCTACCGCCTGTCCGGTGACTACAACCCGCTGCACGCGGATCCCAACTTCGCCTCTATGGCGGGGTTTGACAGGCCTATACTGCACGGCCTGTGCACGTTCGGGTTCGCCTGCCGGGCGGTCCTAAAGGAGTACTGCGACAACGACCCCGCCGGCTTCAGGTCGGTGAAGGTGAGGTTCTCGCGGAACGTTTTACCGGGTGAGACCATCGTCACCGAGATATGGGACGAGGGCGGCGGCAAGCTGATATTCCAGGCCAAGACAGAGGAGCGTGGAGAGGTAGCGATATCAAACGCCGCTGTTGAGCTTGCCTGGTAGCGCTAACCTCGAGTATCGGCAAAGTGAAGGGACGGGCCCGGCTCTATGGCCGGGCCCTTTACATCACGTCGGCTCGTAACGGTCCGTCCCTACAGATCTATCGATGCTCTGAATCCGGGGGTGATGCCGTGTTCGGAGAACCACCCGCGGTTCGTCTCGATCGCGTAGCGGTACTCCCCTTGCGGCTTCACCGGTGTCTCGTCGAAAGGCTCCAGGTCCTCGATGGCTATTATCTTCCCGTCGGAATCAACGAAAGCGATGGATAGCGGGATGGAGGTGTCTTTCATCCAGAACGCCGAGTTGACATCGCCTTCGAAGTCAAAGAGCATTCCGCTGTCCGCGGAGAGGCTCTCGCGTCCCATCAGCCCCTGGGCACGCTCCTCGGGGGTCTTAACCACCTCGATCTTCAGGGTCCAAACGGTTGAGTCGTTGCTGAAGGCCACCGTCGAGCCGTTGCAGCTTACCGCGAACAGGACCGCCGCCAAGGTGAGCAACGCCGCAACGACGTAGGGGAGAATTCGCCTCCCCCGAGCGGCCAGTGACCTGACGGAGGCGACATAATCGACATGAATCCAGCTATATTCCTGTACACTAGCTTTAACCGTCATCTCAACTAAATATTTAATTATTTAGCTCCTTTCTCCTTCTTTTCAGACCTGGCACCTCGCGCCAACGCCGGTGCCGATTCCTCCCGGTAGTACCCTCGCCGGATGATCTACCCGGAAAGCGCGAGTAGAAAAACGGCACAATAATGCTGCCGATTGCTCACTTCATGGAGATTTCGAGAGGCGAAAGCACCGTGTTGCACACCATGCAACACGCACTATCTTCAACCCATACGGACCAACACCTGGGATTATAGCAGATGCGGGATTATTGTAAACCCTGGAGTTATACTTCAACGTCCTGGTGCGAGAATATACTACTGTTGGTTATTACAATAAAAGTAAAGAAGGGATGACAAAAGCAGTTGAGCCGGTACTCAAGGACCGTAACACCCCCTTAAGCCGCGTCTTCAGGCGCGGGTCCTGATGCGGCACGATCGAAAACCCGGCCCCGGAGGGCGACAGGAGTGTCGCCCCTCAAGTGGGGGGCTACAGGCCGAGATTCCTGGATATGATGAGCTTCATTATCTCGTTGGTCCCGGCGACAATGGTCATGACGCGGAGGTCACGCCAGGCACGCTGTATCGGGTACTCCATCATGTAGCCGTAGCCGCCCATGAGCTGCATCGCCTCGTAGGCGACCTCGTTTGCCACGTCGGTGGTGTACAACTTGGCCATCATGACCTCTTTCATGCACTCCACGCCCCGGTTGTACATGTCCGCCGCCCGGTAGGAAAGCTCCTTGGACGCCTCGATCTTGGTGGCGAGCTCGGCGATCTTGAACGCGTTGTGCTGTTGTTTCGATATCGGCTTCCCGAACTGCACCCTTTCCTTGGCGTAGTCGATCGCCAGCTGGAGGGCTGCCTCCGCACCACCGTAGGCCCCGATGGCAACCAGGAGCCGCTCAGGTTGGAAGTTGGCCATTATCTGGTGGAAGCCCTTGTTGAGTTCCCCCAGCATGTTCTCTTTGGGAACTCTCATGTCGGTGAAGAACAGCTCGGCGGTGTCGCAGCTCCTGAGGCCCACCTTGTCCAGCTTGCGGCTGACCTCGAAGCCGGGGGTGTCGGTGTCCACTATGAGCTCGGTGATTCCGTTGTAGCCGCCTTCCTTGTCGGTCTTGGCCGCGACTATGATCCAGTCGGCCCTGGCACCGTTGCTGATGAAAATTTTGTTGCCGTTGATGATGTAGGAGTCGCCGTCCTCTACCGCGGTGGCACGCATCGATGCAACATCGCTCCCTGCTTCCGGCTCGGTCACCGCCAGTGCCCCCAGCGACTCCCCCTTGACCGCCGGAACCAGGTACTTCTGCTTTTGCTCCTCGGTGCCGAAGTGCATGATCGCCGGGATCGCTACCTCGGTGTGGACGCCTATCGCGGTCAGGAAACCGCTGCTGCCTGCGCGGATCATCTCCTCGAATAACACCACCACAGACCAGTAATCGGTGCCACCACCACCGTACTCCTCGGGGACCCTCAAGCCAAGGAAGCCCAGATCGCCCATCTTCTTGAACGTGTTCATGTCGTAGGTCTCGTTCTCTTCCCACTCATCGACGTAGGGGGCAACCTCTTTCTCGGCAAAATCCCTGACCGATTGGCGGAGCATGTCGTGCTCTTCCGTGAACATGGGATACTTCTTCTCCAATTTACTTAACCTCCTTAAGCGGCAACTTCTTCCGGGGCATTATATTATATTGGGTACGGGCCCGGGCGGAAAGCGAACGATTCGGGGGTAACAGCATGGATCAGGACGACGCCGCCGGCTTGACCGGTGGCCTTGTCGCTGGAAGGGAGAACGGGATCCTCAAGGTACTGGACCCCGAGGGACGGCCTCTCCTGGGGGAGGCGCCTATCGCGGGGGGGGCATCAATAGGCGTGGCCGAGGTGGACCTCAGCTGGTTCCTCTTCCTCGCCTGGTGGCGGTTCAAGAGGCGTCTGGGTTCCTGGCAGTGGGCGTCGGGGGACCCCGTCGTCACCGGGGGCGGGCGGGACACCCTCGGCGGCCTCGACGGCAAGGCGCTGGTGGAGGTATGGCAGCGCCCCGGGGGCGACGGCGTCGTCGAGGGCGAGGTCCGGGTGGCCGACGGGGCGTGCGGCGACTGGATACGCTGGCGCATCAGGGCCCGGCCCGGCGAGCGCTTCCTGGGGTTCGGCGAGCGATTCAACGCGGTGGACCAGACCGGGAACAAGCTGTTCGTCTGGACCGAGGAGGGTGCCATAGGCTTGGGGGAGAGGTGGGGGCGCCGGCTGGCCGGTGTCTCCTGGAACCCTTTCCCCAACGGGCCCACCACCGCCTACAAGCCGATGCCGTTCTTCATAAGCAGCCGCGGTTACGGACTGCTGCTGGAAACATCGGCCAGGGTGGAGTACGACGTGGGGGCCACCGACCCCGGCGCGGTGGATATCACGGTGTGGGACCGTTCGTTCCGCTGGGTCCTCTTCTACGGGCCGGAGCCGGCACGGGTGGTGGAGAGGTTCACCGAGCGCACCGGGAGGGCGACCGTCCCCGCGAAGTGGGTGTTCGCGCCGTGGAACGATGCCATCTACAACTCCGAGAGTGTCAGGTCCACCGCGAGGAAGCTGAGGAACAACAAGATACCCACCACCGCCATCTGGAGCGAGGACTGGCAGGGGGGTTACTGGCTGCCGCCGGTCAGGAAGAAGAGGGCTGCCTACCTGATATTCCCCTGCCGCTACCAGGTGGACCGCACCCAGTACCCCGACGCGGAGGACGTGGCCCGGGAGTTGCACGACGACGGTTTCCGGTGGCTGTCGTACTTCTTCCCCTACATACTGAGGAGGAGCAAGGAGTACCGGGAGGCCAAGGAGAAAGGCTACCTGCTCAAGAACAGGCGCGGGGGCGTGAGCTTTGTCATGATGCAGCATCTTCCCTACGGGCACATAGACCTCACCAACCCCGAGGCCCGGGAGTGGTACATGGGCTTTCTGGAGGAGAACGTGAAGGTCGGCTTCGACGGGTGGATGGCCGACTTCGGCGAGTACGTTCCGCCCGGCTCGGTTACCTCCACCGGCGAGACAGGTCTTACACACCACAACCGTTTCCCCCTCCTCTGGCAGGAGATGCACCGAGACCTGTTCGACCGCCTGAGGCCAGACGGCGACTACGTGTTCTTCTGCCGCTCCGCCGGGGTGGGGTCACAGCGCCACGTCCCGGTGTTCTGGTCGGGGGACTCCAACACCGACTTCGAGCGCTACGACGGGCTTCCCTCCAACATCCCCGCGGCGTTGTCGGCGGGCCTCTCGGGGCTTCCCATCTGGGCGGCCGACATCGGGGGCTACATGTCGCTCACCACAAGGGAGCGTGACAAGGAGCTGTTCTTCCGCTGGACCGAACTGGCCGCGCTGCTGCCGGTCATGCGGACTCACCACGGCACCCACCCGGGGCGCTCCTGGGCGTTCGACTCCGACGGTGAGACGCTGGAGATGTTCGCCACCTACTGCCGTTTGCACACCGCGCTCTTCCCCTACATCTACGGGCTCGCCCACCAGGCCGCGGAAAGCGGCCTCCCGGCGGTCCGGCACCTCATCCTGCACTACCCGGGCGACCCCGGGTCGTGGGAGGTGGAGGACGAGTTCCTCCTTGGGGACCGGCTGCTGGTGGCGCCGGTCACCCGCAGGGGCGCCCGCGGCCGCGTCGTCTACTTCCCCCCGGGGGAGTGGGTTAACTACTGGACCGGCGAGACCAACAAGGGGCCGCGGGCCACGTACGTCGCGTCGCCACTGGTCCACGTCCCACTGTTCGTTCGGTCGGGGAGCATCCTGCCGACGCTCGACATGCCGGTGGACACG
>JAHIPE010000009.1 GCA_018894655.1 Actinomycetota bacterium | reverse complement strand
CATCACACTGATTTCATCTTCTCAGTGGTAGGCGAAGAGCTGGGTTTCCTGGGGGCGATACTTCTGCTCGCGCTCTTCGCTATTATGATATGGAGGGCGTTCAAGATAGCGATAACCTCGCGCGACTCGTTTGGCACCATGCTTGCGGTTGGCATATTAGTGATGTTCATTTTCCAGATAGTAGTGAACGTGGGGATGACCATGGGCATAATGCCGGTTACCGGGATAACCTTACCGTTCATGAGCTACGGGGGAAGCTCCCTCGTCGTCAGCTTTTTCTGTGTCGGATTGCTTCTGAACATCGGCATGCACCGGTTTACCGCGGGACCTTGAGAGGCGGCCCGGCGTTCGATTCATGACTTCTAGAGGCGGGGCTGATTGATTTGGATCCAGAAGAGGAGTACCTGTCCGGGTTTATCGGGATAATCGGGCGGCCCAATGTCGGTAAGTCCACGCTGCTCAATAGCCTCGTCGGTAGAAAACTGGCCATCACCTCCGAGAGGCCCCAGACCACCAGGAACAGGATTCGCGCGGTGGTCACGACTCCCGGGGCGCAGATGATCTTCGTTGACACGCCTGGCTTCCACAAGCCACGAGAGGCGCTGGGGGAGAAGCTGAACGCCATGGTCCGCTCTACCATGAAAGACGTGGACGTCATCCTGTTTGTACTCGACGGGGCGACCACCATCGGCCGGGGCGATGTTTTCATTTCCGGCGAGCTGAAAAAGGTGGAGACCCCGGTTGTGGGCGTGGTGAACAAGATAGACCTGCTTGACGAGGGCAAGGTCGAGTCCCAGATGGAGGTCGCGCGCCACCTTTTCCCGTTCGCCGCGGTAGTTCCGGTTTCCTCGAAGTACGGCGCTAACGTCGCCCGACTGGGGGAACTGCTTGCCGGGCACCTGCCGCCGGGACCACGGTATTTCCCCCCCGAGATGGTGAGCGATCAGCCCGAAAAGGTCTTTATAGGGGAGCTGGTAAGGGAAAAGGCGCTTGAGCTTACAAGGGATGAGGTTCCTCATAGCGTCGCTGTGATGGTAAACGAAGTGAAGCCCAGAGAGGATGGGCGGCTTGTCGATATCGAGGTGGTAATATACGTGGAGCGGGAGTCTCAGAAAGGCATCCTAATCGGCAAGGGCGGCCGTATGATAAAGGAGATCGGCACCAGGGCCAGGAAGGAGATAGAGCCGATAATCGGCAACAAGGCGTTTCTGAGCCTCAGGGTGAAGGTGGAGAAGAACTGGTCCAAGAACCCGGAGTTCATCAGAAGGCTCGAGTACGAGTGATGGTATGGTGAATGGAACGGCGTAACAGGATAATCCTGGAAACGGTTCGCGACATGCTCGGCCGCGGCGACGTACGGCAGGCAGTAAGGACGGTCGCCGACCTTTACTCCGCGGACACCGCCGAGGTGCTTTTCGGCCTGGGGATTGCCGGCGAGGTAGAGGTTCTCCTGGGGATGGAGCCACGCGCAGCCGCGCGCGCGATGTTCGAGATGGACGAGGCGCACCAGGTGGACGTCGCCCAGCGATTGGGGACCGTTGAGCTCCGTGGCCTGCTGGAGAGCATGCCCGTGGACGAGGCGGTAGACCTTCTTGGAGATATCCCCGAGTCCCGGCGTGAAACACTGCTGAGGCTGTTCGGGCGCGAGGAGGCGGAAGAGCTGGAGAGGCTCCTCGCTTACAGCGATGATACCGCTGGTGGCTTGATGACCCCGGAGTACATATCCGTGTCACCGGAGGCGACCGCCCAGGAGGTGATAGGGCTTCTGCGGGGCGTCTCCCCGGAGGTCGAGACGATCTACTACGTATACGTCACCTCTGGTGAGGGCCGGCTTGGCGGGGTGCTCTCCCTGCGCGAACTGATAGTCTCACCGCCGGGCAGGCGTGTCAGCGAGATGATTGGGCCCGAAGTGATTACTGTGTCTCCTGCCACCGACCAGGAGGAGGTGGCGGAGTTCATAAGCAAGTACGACCTTCTGGCGGTGCCGGTCACCGACGATAGCGGGCGCATGCTGGGAATCGTTACGGTTGACGACGTGATGGACGTGATAGGCGACGAGGTCGAAGAGGACATAATGCGGTTCGCGGGGGCGACCGGCCCGGAGGAAGAGCCTCCCGGCAGACTGTTTGCGGGCCTGGGACGGCGCATTCCATGGTTCGTACTCACAGTGGCGATAGAGATACTGCTGGTGGGCGGCATTCTCAAGCTCTACTCGCCGGTATTCTCGACGTTCATAGTGCTCGTCTTCTTTATCCCGCTGCTCGTAACCATGGGGGGTAATATCGCGGTGCAGTCGTCAACGGTCGTTGGGCGCTGGCTGGCCTCCGGGTTGCCGCTCCAGAGGACGGCGGTCAAGGCGATTCTCGGTGAGGTCGTCTGGGGGGTCCTGGTGGGGTTGCTGACCGGGGTGATTGTCGCCACGTTGAGCTTCCTGTTCCATCTCGGAGAGTCTATCGGGGTGGTGGTCGGGATCTCGCTTGCCCTCACGGTAATCGCGGCGTCGCTGGTGGGCTGCGTGCTGCCGGTTACACTCAAGGCGCTGAACCGTGACCCCGGGGTGGTCTCCGGGCCACTGTTGGGGACGATCATGGACGTTATCAGCCTTGCCATCTACCTGGGAATCGGAACGCTGCTTATCTAGGAGGCGCGAATGACCGACAGTTCACGTATGCCGCCATCCCCCGGCAGGGGAGATGAGGGAGGCGGCAGGTACCCCCGGATAGACCCCGACTCGCTGGACAGAGGCGCGCTGATTGGGATGATCGACTACACCCTCCTCAAGCCGGAGGAAACAGCAGGGGAGTACTCGCGGTTTCTCGAGGCCGCCGCCCGGTGGGGGTTTCGAACCGTTTTCATTCCTCCCTGCTATGTTCCCCTGGCGGTGAGGACGCTTGAGGGGACCGGTGTTACCGTGGGCACGCCGGTATCGTTCCCGTTCGGCTACGCTTCCCCCGAGGTCAAGGTGGCGGAGGCGCTCCTGTCCCTGGGGGATGGCGCGAGGGAGATTGACGTAGTGATGAACATCTCGGCCGCACTATCGGGCGAGTGGGAGACAGTGGAGGAGGACCTGGCGGCGGTTGTCTCATCGATTAGGGGCCGGGAGGGTAGAACGCCCGGTGAGACGGTCGTGGTCAAGGTGATTCTGGAAACCCCGTACCTTGACGACGAGCAGAAGACCGAGGCCTGCCGGCGCGCAGTCGCCGCCGGGATGGATTTCGTCAAGACGGCCACCGGCCTTGGGCCTGGAGGTGCCACGGCTCATGACATCCGGCTCATGCGCGGTGTGGTAGGCGACGGCTTGGGGGTGAAGGCGTCGGGTGGTATAAGGACCTGGGCGGACGCCCGGGCGATGATATCGGCGGGTGCATCCCGTATTGGGACCAGCGCCGGCCCCAAGTTGGTGGAGGACTTCACCCGTGCTACGTCGTGACGGTATCCCTGGTGGCTGGGGAAAGAGGCGCGGCGACCGGGAGTACAGCGATCTTGGGATTGTCCTGCGCTCCTATAAGCTGGGCGAGTCCGACAAGATCCTGAGGATACTCACCCGGGAGCACGGCAAGCGGTCGGCGGTGGCCAAGGGTGTACGTAAGACGACCAGCAGGTTCGGTGCCCGGCTGGAGCCAATGACAATGGCGAGAATGCTGCTATATGTCGGGAGAAGCATGGACACAGTGAAGCAGGTAGAGATAGAGACATCGTTCCATGAGGTAAGGGAAGACCTGGACCTCTTCCTCCACGCGTCGGCCATGGTGGAACTGGTCGACGGCATTACCCAGGAACACGAACCGCACCCGGAGCTTTTCGACTTGCTGCTGGGGGGACTCGAGCTCCTCAAGGGGTTTCCGAGGCGCGCGCCTTTCATTGTGTATTTCTTCGAGTTCAAGGTGATGGCGGCCGCCGGCTTCGACCTTCGGGTCGATTCGTGCGCGAACTGCGGCGGCGAGCCGGGTGGCGGGGACGTGTCGTTCTCACTTCACCTGGGGGGCCTGGTGTGCGATTCTTGCAGGGAGGGCCGGTACCGGGAGACCGGCAGGTTGATAACAGTCAGGGCTCTATCGGCGGAGCTTCTCTCCTGGATGTCGCTTCATGGTCTCGGAGAGTGGCCGGAAGAGCCGCCGGGGCGCGCGACAGAGCGCGAGGTCGGGCTGTTGATGGACAGGGTGCTGGAGCACTGGATGGAGAGGGAGTTCAAGTCACGCCGAGTGATGAGGGAGACGCCCGGCTGTCGGAGTGAGAGAGCCAAGGGAGGATGATGAGATGTCGAAGGGGTCCTTGAGGGTGCCGGAGAGGGTGGCCATCATCATGGATGGTAACGGGCGCTGGGCCGCATCGCGCGGGCTGCCGCGCATCGAGGGCCACCGGGAGGGGGAGAAGGCGGTGACCGCGACGGTGCTGGCTTCAGTGGAACTCGGGCTGGAGGCACTGACCCTGTTCGCGTTCTCGACCGAGAACTGGAAGCGTCCGGTAGACGAGGTGAGGTTCCTGATGAGCTTCAACCGGGATATGCTGGACAGGCGGGTGGCGGAGTTCCACGAGAATAACGTCAGGATACGCTTCCTGGGGCGCCGCAAGCGCATCCCCGGCTCGCTGATGAAGAAGATGGACGAGTCGGTGGAACTGACGCGCGACAACACCGGCCTGAAGCTCAACGTTGCTTTCAACTACGGTGGGAGGGCGGAGTTGGTGGACGCTATGCGGAGCATCGCCGGGAAGGTCGCCGATGGTAAGATGAAACCCGGCTCGATAAGCGAGAAGACAATCAGCAGGCACCTGTACGCCCCGGACCTGCCTGACTACGATCTGCTGATACGGACGGCCGGTGAGATGCGAGTGAGTAACTTCCTCCTGTGGGAGATAGCCTACACGGAGCTGTACGTGACACCGGTGGTCTGGCCGGACTTCCGGGGGGAGCAACTG
>JAHIPE010000107.1 GCA_018894655.1 Actinomycetota bacterium | reverse complement strand
TCGGAACGTTTGGTAACGGCCATGAGGTCCACTAACGTGCTGGATTCACGGCATTTATGTAGAATAGCGACTTGGTGCCGACTTAGTGCCAACCTGGTGCCGATTTCCCGGGTATCGGGAAAGGCGGCGGGTAAAAAGGTCACATACACTGAACCGGCCTGCTCCTGCCAGGTGGGTACGGGGTTGCCGTTTTCCGCGCACCAGTCGATGATGTTCAGCGTTCCGGTGCCCCAGCGTTCGATGATGCCTGCACGGTAGAAGACGTTGGCGATGATGGGATTCCACGGCTTGGACTCGTGAGGTCCGGCCAGCTTCTCCGGGGTAATGCCGAAGTGAAGGGCGCCGGGATTGGTGACCTCGAGGTGATCGTCATACATGGCGAGAGCCACGGCGCCGCCGGGTATGGTGTAGTCGCGATGACACAGAGCGTTGGACAAAGCTTCGCGGATAGCGCGGGGTGGATACCAGGGCTTGTCCTCGCGGATCATTTTCCCGGGAACGACACGCCCGGCAATCGGGACATGATCCATCAGAAAGGATTCGGCGCGGCGCAGGAGCGCGAAGGCGTGTCCCCAGTACTGGCGGTTGTCAGAAAAATCGGCCAGGCGATTCGTGCCCCGAAAGCGGGCGAGACGAATGCCCATCTGCGGGTACAGTGTCTTGAGACGGTCGCTCTTGCCGTACAGCGCCACGGCGGCATTCAAGAGATGGCCGTCACGGATCAGCTGCAACCCCCGGAGAATGGATTCGGTATCCCGGCGTTCGGTCGCTTCCAGACGGCCCAGCCGAATGGCATTATCCAGGGTGATCTGGATTTCTTCGGCATCGAGGTCGCTGATTGAAACGTCATCCGGGACCGGCTCATTCTCCCAACGCCGGGTGGCATGGAGCCGTTCCACGAGCCGCCGTTCATACTCGTCGCGGGGTATGACGATTGTGGTCGGCCCATGCCGAAGATAGGCTCGACCGTCGAAAGTGTAGGGTCCGCTACCTCCGGGAACAGCCAGCAGCACGACCGCTGTTCCCTTCTTCAGGCTGATGGTTTCGATGTCGGGAAAAGCGGGAGGTTCAATCCTCCGGAGTTCAGCGGCAATGTCTTCCAAGGTCTTGTCGCCGACCTGTTGGCCGATAATCTCACCTGTGTTGGTCACGCCGAAGAGGACAAACCCGCCGAGTCCATTCAGCATGGCACAGACCGTCTTCGCCGCTTCCGTTCGCTGACCCGTGGATCGCTTTACCTCGAGGCATTCCGATTCGCCATTGGAGATCAGCTCTTTCAATTCATGAAAGTTCATGCGCTTCTATCCGTATTCATCCGTGGTTCTCACTCCAGCACAATCCGTACCTTGCCGGGCTCCTTGCCCTTGGTGAGTTCGTCCAGGTATTCCTCGAACCGTTTCTTCATCTCGGCAGGTGTGACCGGTGAACCGCCGGAGAGCAGCGCCGCGCGCAGATCTGCGATCTTGACCGGCACCTTCTGGAGTCCGGAAAGCACTTCCCCCAGGGCATGGATGAAATACTGGTCAAGTTCATCGGGCAGGGCCCGCTTCTCGATGAAGCCGTCCACCAGCTTCCTGGGCTCAGGCTCGAGCAGGTCGAGGTTGCCACGGGTGATCGGGTCATCCAAGTTGGTCAGCAGCGTCTGGGTCCAGTTCTCCGCCAGCTTATCCAGTTCTCCATCCAGGCCGTCCAGAACCGTGCCCGCTGGTGCATCCGGCGGCTCCGCGCCGGGTTTGAAATTGCAGTGAGGGCACACCGGCGAAGCGTCCAGCTCCTGCTCGGTGAGCGCGAAGCAGCTCGTCAGACCGGCAAGGCGGTTCTGGAAGTCAGTCAGGTGCTGGCGTGGCATCAGTTCGATAGTGGAAAGCTTCCGCAGCATCTTGAGCCGCTCGTCATTCACAAGCCCGGTCTTGCGTCTGTCCTCGTTCACGCCCAGCCGCGCCTTAGCATGAAGCACCAAGTACGCCTGAACGTAAGCCTTCTTGAGACCGGCGAGCTTGCGCTGGGTCTGCTGGCGGAAGGCAGTTGCGCCACGCTTGTCCGGATCGCCGAGCTGGACGAGGACCTCGTCACGCGCCTTTTTCATCATACCCACCCACTCGTGTTCCGTGGGCAGGACCGCCTCGGCGGTCGAGAGGAATGACGTGGTGGACCCGAGATCTGCCACCAGTCCCTGGAGGGATTCGATCTCGGCCATGGAATTGAGCCCGTCGCGGTGACCGGTCACCTCCCGGGCATCGTAGCGAAAGTTCTTGAGCTTGCCGGGCGAGGTATAAGCTTGGAGTGATTCCAGAAAGGTCTTGGTTTCATCGAGCCGGGAGCGAAGCTTCTGCGCCTCTTCCTCGGCCAGCAGGTTCCGGCCCCAGAAGAGCACGCCGCTCTGCAGGCTCTGCCGCAGGAGGACCAGCTTTTCCACCGATCCTGCGATGGCCTTCTGTAACTGCTGCACCGGATCGTCCTTGCCCTGGGTTACCAGTTGAGCCATGCCGGGTGTGAGCCCGAGCAGTTCGAACAAGGCCTTCAGTGCCGGCAAATTCCAGTCCTTGGGCCGCTCGATATGCTTGAACTGCATCAGTTCATCCACGCCGGTTCCGGCCAGTTCCGGCAAGCCGGTGGCGTCGAACTTCTTGCCCGGGATGGCAAGCATCAGATTGCCGGAGTAGACCAACGCGGCCAGGACGACCGTCACCCATTCCGGCTCCAGCCGGTACCGGTCCTTGTCCATGTATTCCACGCCCTTGTCGTCCTGGATCAGCTCGGAGCGATTGACCACCTGACCGTGGCCCTTCTTCTTGAGAAGGCCGAGGATGTGCTTGGCATATTTAGATTTGTAGGGATCGAGCCGTTCACCGTCGAGTAACTCCAACGCATCCAGCACCGCCGTGGCCTGCTTGGTGCGGTTCTGACCGGCGATGGCGCGCAGGGCGTCCTGCGCGGCCTGATCCCGGTTGGTCCCGGTGATGAGGACCGAGAAGAATGGATGCTCGGGTGCCTGGTCCTGGAAACGCGCTCCCAGGCAGATACCGGCGATGGTGTTCACCAGGTCGCGGAAGTTGATGCGCTCATGGGAGCCGATGCCGGACAGCTCACGGATCGACATACCCTTGGACCACTCGGTGAGCGACTTGGCGCGTCCCTGGTATGTTACCTCGAAGGCTTCCGTCATGTGCTTTTGCAGCCACTGCACCAGGTCCCTCAGAAAATGGGATGACTTGGATTCGTAGGTGGACTTGGCGTGCCCCGACGAGGTAGAAGCCAGGTCCAGGGCCGCGGCGTAATTCCTGAGCGCTGTGCGAAACTCGTCGTCTGCGTTGGTTAGCCGTAGAAACAGTTCATCGGGCTTCTTCTCGTCTTTGAAGTGCGGCGCATCAAAGGGCTGGATGAAGTAGAGGTAGAAATCGCGCGGCGGAACGGCGGTGGAACGCTCGTTGGGCGCGCCAAAGAAGAGATAGCCCTGGCGCACGGCCTTCCGCTCCAACCACTCCAACTCCTGCTGCCAGATCTTGTAGCCGGTGACGTAGGTCTGGTCCGTGCACTCCATGACCCGTTTCAGTGCCTCGTAGTAGTAACGGTCGAGTTGAGAGGAGTCGAGGCTTTCAGCGCGCTTCTCGATCAGCGCGTCGAAGTCGTCGGTCTTCTTCAGGTCCAGGTAGAATTGCCGGTTGTCCGGATTAGAGGAGATGAACTGCCCGCTGACCGTCTTGTGGATCTCACGCAGGACGGTTTCTACCTGGGATAGCAGATCGTCCGCCGGATCACCGCCCAGTTCCTCGATACCCGGTTGATACAGGCAGAGCCCGTCACGGAGCTCCTCGGCCGTTGCGCCAAGAGTGGTGTAGATGTCACCGGTGGTGAGCCGGTGGACCGACAGGGCATGGATGAGCCGCAGCGCCATGGGCTTGTAGGCCGGGCGCGTGAAGGCCTGCTGGATGCGCGACTCCAGCACCTGGCTGCAGTCGATCACCGCCTTGATGTCCGGCACGGCCCGAAAGGACGGGTTCTCTCGCAGATTCGTCCAATAGGTGTCGTAGGCGATCAGCCCGGGCCGATCATCCGGGACATCATGATCGAGCAGCTTCTTCATGGCCAGAGACAGGGTCTTGAGCACCTCACGCTTCTCCACCGCGGTGACCCGCTCGAAGGTGTCGATGTAGTCGGGATGCACCGGAAAGAGGCGGACGAACTCGTCCATGCGCTCGTTCATGTGGCCGTAGAACTTACCGAAGGGTGTGAGGTGCTCGCGTATCCTGGCCTGCTGTTCGCCGGTCTTCTTGAGCAATCGCTCGGCAACCACGAACTTGACATCCTTATGGGCGATGAGAATCTGCTCGAAGCGGTCCTTCACCCGGCGAATGCTGTCGGCCACAAAGGAAAACCGGGGACTGTCGAAGATGGCCTCCTGGACGCCGGCTATGAAGCGGAAGCGCAGGTCCTTGCAAACCTCGCCGATCTCACGAAGAAAGTTCAGGTCGAGGATGAGTTCCTGGTCCTTGCGCGTACGCAGGTAGTCGAGCAGCTCGTCCACCACCAAGAGCAGGCCGTGTTCTGGATACTCCTGGTGGAAGGCGGTCATCATCTCTTCAAAGGAACGCTTGTTGCCGGACACCTCGGAGACGGATGGGAAGCTGTAGCTTACGCCCATCGCGGCCAGGTGCTCCTCCAGTTCGGCCACGAGGATGTCCCGCAGGGACATGGTGGTGGCCCCGATTTCGGTACGGACCACTTTAAACCGGCCGCCGATTTTCCCGGCAGCATCCGCCACGTCGGCGTTGCTTAGGTTAGCGGCAAGGTCGGGGTTTTCCGCGAGCCCGGAGATCACTGACATGAGGTGCGACTTGCCGGTGCCGTAATTACCGACCACCAGCAACCCTTTGTTGTCGGTGAGCTGCTCGAACTGCAACTGGGGTATGACGAGGTTGATCAGCTTTTCGGCCATCTCAGCGGAAATGACATAGGTCTCGACAAGCTGCCGGGCCGCAGCAGCTTCATCGGCGTCCCGCAGCTGGACCACGGACTCGATAGGTTCAAACTGGATCAGGTCACCATATTTCATCGCGTCTGCTCCCTTGCAATGGAATCTGTTATCTTCACGTCGTCACCTCCGGGCTTGCCACCAGAAAATCACGCACCGGATATCGCTTGTACTCCGGGTGAGCCGGGGCGGCATAGGTCAAAGAATCGTCAACGATGGAGCCGTTCCAGGCGGCAACCACTATCTTGTTGCGCGAGAGTCCCTGGAGCAGCCGAAGCGGGTCCTGCTTCAGGCCAACGTCAAATAGGATTTCGATGTTGTCGAACAGGATCATCTCGCCTTCGCTTTTACCTACGATATCCCGAAGAAGACGCGGCAGCTGCAGCGCTCGCTGACGTTCGGTCAGGTCCAGCATCCGACGTGAAATCTCGAGGTTGACATTCACCAGGGGCGCGCCCGTGCGGTCCCGCACATCCTGGAGCGCGGTAGTCTTCCCCGCACCCGCCGGCGCTATGACCAGCATCAGCCGGTGATAGAGCTCGGCAGCCTGCTTGACCTTTCGCATAATTTGATCAGCAAGGGGCTCCGCCATCACTGTTCTCCCTTGTCCATACTCATTTGCGTTCACCTTGCTTGCGATCATCCTTGGCCTCGTCGGCTCCGCCCGACTTCACCCACTGGTCGATCTCTTCCTTCCGAAACTTCCAGAGTCGGCCAATCTTGTGCCCAGGCATATTTCTTTCGCTTGTCCACCTGTAAACGGTATCCCGCTTGACGCCGAGATAAGCCGCGATCTCATCCACGGAGAGCCATCGATCTTCTATCATTGTCTCCACTCACTTCGAGCTTTGTCGACTGTCAAAAAACGGCCGCATGTTGTCAGTTGGTGGATCGGCGTAAATGATTCGGCGCTTTGCGCTTTATCCAGACAAACCAGGTTAAACAAGGACAAAATATATCAGACGAATGCCTATTGTCAAGCTCTTTTTCCGAGTGTATTCACTGTTTAGTCTAATTTGACCGAGTGAGTCTAACCAGGCCAGCGGATCTTGCCGGTGCCCCGATACGGGGCGGGGGCGACCTTTGATAAGATGGTAGCCGATGAATTACCGAATAGAGGACAAGAGGCTGTACGTTGACGGTTCGCCGGTCAGCCTGTTCTCCGGCAGCGTCCAGTACTGGCGCTTGAAGCCGGGGCTCTGGGAGGAAATACTCCGGCGGGTCAAGGGCATGGGCTTCGGCATTATAGAGACGTACATGCCGTGGTCGGTACACGAGGCCTCCCCCGGGCGGTTTGACTTCGGGGAAACGGACCCCCGCCTCGACGTCAGGCGTTTCCTCGAGCTATGCGATGCCGCCGGCATCAAGGTGCTGGCCCGGCCCGGCCCACATATCAACGCCGAGCTGACCTACTTCGGCTATCCCGAGCGCATCTTCGCCGACGAGGAGGTCCTCTGCAGGTGCGCCGACGGCACCCCCGTGGTGCTCCCGGCGCCGCCCCGTATGTTCCCGGCGCCCTGCTACCATCACCCCCGCTTCCTCTCGGGGGTGCGCGAGTACTTCGAAGCACTCGCAGGCGTAGTAGGAGATATGATCCATCCGGGGGGCCCGGTAATCGCCATCCAGGCGGACAACGAATGCTCCAAGTTCTTCCGTGTCCACCCGTTCGACCACGATTACTCGGAGTACTCGGTCCGGCTCTACCGGGGGTTCCTTGCCGCGAAGTACGGTGACGTGGAGGAGCTCAACCGCGTCTACCGTTCCCGGTACGACGCGTTCGAGCTCGTGGACCCGCCCCGCGCCTTCAAGCCGGCGAAGCCCGAAGATCTACCCTACTACCTGGACTGGGTCCAGTTCGGGGAACATTACATTAACGAATCGCTCAGGAGCATCGCGGGGATCATCCGCGAGTGCTTCGGGGAGGGCGTACCCCTGTTCCACAACTACCCCTCCACGATGCCGGTCCCGCCGTTCAACATCCCCGCCGCGGAGGAGTTCCTCGATTTCCAGGGGATAGACGCCTACCCCCAGAGGAGCCATTACCACCAGATACGCAGGGGCATCAAGATGACCTCTACGGAGAGCCGTCTCCCGCTGTTGATGGAGTTCTCCTCCGGGGGAATCTATTACGCGCGCCCCATCAGCCTCGCCGACCAGGAGTTCACCACCTGGTCCGCCCTCATGCACGGTATAAAGGGCATCAACTTCTACATGATCGTGGAGCGGGAACGATGGTACGGCTCCCCCGTCAAGCGGGACGGCTCACTGAGGCCGCGGCATTACGACTTCTACCGGCGCTTCCTCGAGGAGGTGCGCCAGTGGGGGCTTGAAGACATGAGCCCCGACCGGCCGGTCCTGCTGCTCATTAACCGGGAGTACGAGCGCCTCGTCAGCGCGGCCACCCTCCTGTGCCCCAACTCGAGCCTGGTCTCCGAGCTTACCGGCACCGTGGACGTACCCGAGGGCCTCTTCGTCTCGGAGGAGCACTTCGGCCTGAGCGAACCGGTGGCCGGGAGGTACCTGCGGCTCCGTTCGTTCTGGTACTGGGCCCTCACCGCGGCCGGGGTCCACTTCGCCATCGGCGACACCTGCCGCGCCGCGGACCTCACCGGGGGGCACCCCCTGGTCATCGTGCCGACGTTCGAGTTCCTGGGCCGCGAGTTGCAGGAGCGGATGGTGGAGTATGCGCGCGGCGGCGGGGCACTGGTGGTCGGCCCGCGGGCCCCGGTCCACGATGAGACGATGAAGCCGTGCGACGTGCTGGGACGGCACATGCGCGGGCCGGTGGAGGTCCGCCCCGGGGGAAAGGCGTTCGGCGCCGCCGCCCTGGAGGTGTCCCTCTTCGAGGACGAGACCGGAAGCGGCCGGGGAGCCACACCCCTCTACCGGAACCCGGTGGGGAGCGGCTGGCTGATCCACCTGGGAATCGTTCCCGGGGATCTTTGCAACGTGGCAGACGCTGAGCCGTTCGGGCCACTGGTTGACACGCTGTTGTGCATGGGCGGGGTCGACCCTGCGTTCGTCCCCTCCGACAGCCGAATCGATGTGTCCGTGCTGAGAGGAGACGGGCGCGAGTTGCTCTTGGTGGCGAACCCCACCCACGAGGCGATAACGACCGTGCTAAGCCACACAAAAGGCGCAAGTTACCGGGACCTGCGCACCGGGGAGGCGACAGGCGTTGGAGGAGCCATCACGGTTTCACTGGAGCCGTATACCATCAGGGCCCTGGGAAAGGCATAGCCATGCTCCCGAAAGACATACTGATAGTCGATCTCGGCGCGGATAACTGGAACAGGCTACTGGGCCTTGGGAAGGGACTCCTGGAGGCGCTCCCGCCCGGCGAAGGCCCAGGCCCCCTGCTGGTCATCTACCGGGGGCTCAAGCTCCTCAAGGCCATCGATCTCGGGCGCGGCAGGGCGGTGAACGTGGAGTTCTACGGCACCTCCCGGCTGGACATGCTCTCACGTGAATCCGGTTACCCCCGCGTCCTGGCCCTGGAGGAGAACGCGGTTGCGAGGGTGGTGGGGCACGCCCAGCGGGAACTGGAGTACGGGGACGACTACTTCAAGCAGTTGGGGGACTTCGCCCGGGGGGTCGCTCGCGAATGGGGACGGACCATCTTCACCTATCCGCCGCGAGGGCGCCCCCTGGTTCCTTCCCACCGGGCCTTCGAGGGGGTGTTCCGGCTCCTCGTTCCGGACGATACAGTGCTCCTCTTCGTTGTTACCGAGAAGGGGAAGGCATGGACCTCCGCGGTCCTGGGATACTCCGGCGGCGACCTGTGGCTCCTGACCTCGCTGGATACGATCGCCCTGGAGGAGGGCGACCTCTCGGAAGGGGCGCTGGGGGCGGCTGCCGACCTTCTACGCTCGAAGTATGGAGGGACGGTGCGGGTGGTGGCGGTAGAGCGGGAGGCGCTCCGTCGCGTCTCACGGAGCCGTTTCCCCGCCGGCACCCTCCTCTGGGCACTCAACACCGGCGACCTCAGGATCTCCAGAGTCCCCTGGCGCTGGAAGGTACTCGCCTTTGCCGCCGCCCTGGCCAGAGCGAGAAGGAGATGACCGCCAACCCCCACCCCAATCCTCCCCCTCGCAGGGGGAACCCATTTATTCCTCCTCCCCCTCGCAGGGGGAACCCACTATTCCTCCAGCCTCCCCCTTGCAGTGGGAACCCACTTATTCCTCCCCCTCGCAGGGGGAGGATCGAGGTGGGGGTCCCCCCTTTCCCCCCATCCTAACCTTCCCCCCAACGGGGGGAAGGGATACGGTTATTTTCCCTCCCAGGGGGAACCCACCTATTCCTCCCCCCCCCCGCAGGGGGGACCCCCTATTCCCCCCACCTCCCCCCTGCCGTGGG
>JAHIPE010000106.1 GCA_018894655.1 Actinomycetota bacterium | reverse complement strand
CCGGGGGAGTGGGTTAACTACTGGACCGGCGAGACCAACAAGGGGCCGCGGGCCACGTACGTCGCGTCGCCACTGGTCCACGTCCCACTGTTCGTTCGGTCGGGGAGCATCCTGCCGACGCTCGACATGCCGGTGGACACGCTGGCGCCGGTCGAGCCCGGCAGCGGCGTGCTGGGGGAGGATGAGGCGCTCAGCACTCTCCGCCTGACCATGTACGGCGAGGGCGAGGATCGCCTGACGCTCTGGGACGGGACTCACGTCAGGATGTGGCGGTCCGATGGCGACGATCTATCGCGGGCCGGCGGCGTTGTCAACGTGGCGCGGGGAGCGCCGGAGGGTGAAGCCGCGGCGGATCACCTGCAACCGGTGGAGATGAGGCGGGAGGCGCAACTCGCGTTGAGCGTGGCCGGCGGCGAAGCGGACGTCGTCGTTACCGACCGTGAGGGTATAAGGCTCGCCGGCGCACAGGTACCTGCCGGGCCCCGAAGAAAGAGGATAACCCTCGAGTGGCGATAGGCGCTTTCCGCCCGATACAGCCCTTAGATCGACTTCGCCGGCTCGTGGGTGGGGAGCGGTGCCGTGGAACCGTCGCTGTTATCCTCACCGCCGTTCATCAGGTCTTCAATGAGGTCCTTCAGAGGCCCCAGGTCCAGGCCGTCTTCCAGGTCTTTCATGAGGTCATCGAACAGTTCCATACCGGGAAGCGTCGAGGAGATATCCTCATCCCCGTGCTTCTCCTTTATCCACCGCTGGTGGAGGGCGTCGACCGCGGCGGGGTCGCTGGAGTTTGACTTGAAGCAGTTCATCAGGTCATCGGGGGTAGGGTTGAGAAAGACGTACGTCTCGTAGTACTCCTTCAGGCTCTTCTCGAAAGCCTCCGTTCCCATCTGCTCCTCCAGCGCGTCGAAGAAGAGCGCGCCCTTGGAGTATACCGCCGCCATGTACTGCTCCTGGCTCTCAAAGCCGTCCACCGGGGTATCCGCCACCGCGTCGCCGCCGCCCATGAGGGCACCGGTGGAGTAAGGCATTACCAGCTGCATCTCCAACTGCTCGTTTGCCGCCTTCTCCCCGTGCTGCCAGCGGAAGTAGAGGACCGAGCAGTAGTTGGTGAGCGACTCGTCCTGCCAGGGGTGGCCTATGGAGTCGCCGCCCACCGACATCCCCCACCACTGGTGGCAGACCTCGTGGGCAGTCACGAACTCCAGTTTGTCGCCCAGCAGCCCTCCCAGGAGGCTGCCCATGAGATCGCCTAGCTCTTCGCCGCCGAGGTCCTCGGGGAGCAGGTCCTCTTCCATGTTGCCGTACAGCATCCCGGCGAGCATTATCTGCCCGGTGAACTCCATGCCCGCCGCGCCTCCGCTGAGCGGCGCCTCGCAGATGTTGAACCTGGTGTACGGGTACGGCCCGAAGTGATCGGAGTACTGGGTCAGCGCGTTGCACCCGAACTCCAGGACCTCCTTGCCCTTCTCCTCCGAGCCCTTGACGTAGTAGGAGGAGACAAGCGTGGAACCGACCGTTTTGGTTTCGACCTTGTAGTCGGGGCTGGCCTGCACCGAGAAGTCGCGGACCGGCCCGGCGGAGAAACTGTAGATGTCTCTCCCCGCGCCGCCGCTCTTGCCGGTGGGTGTCCCGGTGGCGGCGACCACGTATCCCGATGGAACGTCGATGGCGACGTTGAAGTAGGCGCACTCGAAATCGGCGGCGTCCCCGAACGAAGGCGTCTTGCGTGTGTCCCATGAGCCGTCACGGTAGGGGGTGATGATGGGCATCAGGTAGCCGAGGTCGTAGACGCTGTCACTGTGTCCGAAGACACCGTATCCCCCCGAGGGCTTGCCCAGGAGCCCCTCGAGCCCTCCCATGCCGCCGGTGACCTTTGGCACGGACTCCTCGAACGAGAAGCTGACCAGCGTCTCCTCCCCGGGCGCGAGGGTCTCCGGAAGTGTGACCGTCAGCAGGGAGTCGGAGAGCTTCACCTTGGCTTCGTCCCCGTCGGCGCGGGCATCGGTTACCGAGACCTTCCCTTCGCCGCGGACGGTGGGGCTGTTGGCGTAGACGCGGAACACCATCTCCTCCAGGCTGTCTCCGGTACGGTTGGTGAAAAGGACGGTCTCCTCACCGGACAAGCTACTGTCCCCGGTGTCGAGCCTGGCGCTCACCGAGTAGATGGGGGCGTCCTCAACCCTCCCCTTGCTGAGCGACCGGCCTTTCTCGTTCAGGTACTTCTGTGCCTCACCTATAGACGATTTGAGTTCACTGACGGTGAGGGGAAGGTCCACCTCGGCGGGGCGGTTGAGCACGATCACCAGGGCGGTGATGCCGCCCGCCAGCATCAGGAGGACGACCACCGATGCGATGATGGCGACAAGCGGCCCGCGGGGGAACCCGGGCCGTGGACGGGCCGCCGGGGGCGTGCTCATCTTAGCGCCGCAGCCCAGGCAGAACTTCGGTGCCTTGTCGTAGGCCCGGCCGCACCGCGGGCAT
>JAHIPE010000105.1 GCA_018894655.1 Actinomycetota bacterium | reverse complement strand
AGTTTCGCCGCCTCCTTTATCTGGCGGGCGTGACCCGTGGTTGTAGGCTTGTAGCCGGGAAGCCTGGTCCTCTTCTCCGGGTACTTGAAGTCAAGATCCCCCCTGCAGACATCGACGGGAACGTCCACCACTACCACGCCTTGTCGCCCGGTGGACGCTATCAGGAACGCCTCCTGCATGACCTCGGGTATCTCGGCGGACTCCTTGACGAGGTAGTTATGCTTGACTATGGATAGCGTTATCCCCGTTGTGTCGGCCTCCTGGAAGGCGTCGGTGCCTATCACGTGGGTGCCGACCTGCCCGGTTATCGCAACCACCGGCACCGAGTCCATGTTCGCGGTGGCAAGCCCGGTGACCAGGTTGCAGGCGCCGGGCCCGCTGGTCGCCATGCATACGCCCACCTTCCCGGTGGCCCGGGCGTAGCCGTCGGCCGCGTGTGAGGCGCCCTGCTCGTGCCTGGTGAGGATGTGCCTTATCTTCTTGGAGTCCATCAGCACGTCGTACAACGGGATCATCACACCCCCGGGGATGCCGAAGATGACGTCCACTCCCTCTTTCTCCAGGCTCGCTACGATGGCCTCGGCGCCGCTCATCCTCACGTTAGCCAACCTCCTCTCACGTCCACCACCGCGCCGCCCGCCGCGCTCCCCACGATCCTCGAGTAGACCGCCAGCAGGCCGCTCCCCGTCTCCCCCTCGGGAGGCCTCCAGCTCTGACGCCTGCGCTCCAACTCCAGGCCCCCGACCAGCAGGTCCAGCCTCCGCTCACCCACGTCGATCTCTACCAGGTCCCCATCGTCCACCAGTGAGATCGGCCCGCCCGCCGCCGCCTCCGGCGATACGTGACCTACCGCCCCCCCGCGGGTCCCCCCCGAGAAACGGCCATCAGTCACCAGGAGCACCTCGTCGCCCTGGCCCATGCCGGCTATTGTAGCGGTGGGCAGGAGCATCTCCCTCATGCCCGGGCCGCCCCTGGGGCCCTCGTACCTTATTACCACCACGTCGCCGTTGTTTATTCCACCGCCCCTTATCACCCCGATGGCCTCCTCCTCGGAGTCGAATACCCTGGCGGGCCCGCGGTGATGGCGCATCTTCTCCCCAATCGCCGCCTCCTTGAGCACGGCGCCGTCCGGTGCCAGCGTTCCCTTGAGGACGGCAAGTCCCCCGCTAGGTGAGTACGGGTCTGCCGCCGGCCTTATCACCTCGGTGTCCAGGCTCCGCGCCCCGGCGATGTTCTCGGCCAGCGTCTTTCCGGTCACGGTGGGTGCGTCGAGTTCCACCGCCCCAATTGAATCCAGCTCGCCCAGAACCGCGGGGATCCCTCCCGCCCTGTAGAGGTCCTCCATGTGGTACCTGCTGCCGCCCGACGGGGCTATCCGGCACAGGTTTGGCGTGGCGGCGCAGATCCTGTCCACGTCTTCCAGGTCGAGCCGGACACCGGCCTCGTGGGCGATCGCCGGCAGGTGGAGCAGCGAGTTCGTCGAGCCCCCTATTGCCATGTCCACCGCCAGGGCGTTGTGGAACGCCCTCGCGGTCAGTATGGCCCCGGGGGCCGTCTCCGCCTTCGCGAGCCGTACCACCGCCGCACCGGTGGCCGTGGCTAACCTCGTCCTCTCCGCGTCCACCGCGGGTATCGTGCCGTTGCCGGGCAACGCCATCCCCAGCGCCTCCGAGAGGCAGTTCATGCTGTTCGCGGTGAAAAGGCCGGAGCAACAACCGGCACCCGGGCAGGCGCACTCCTCCAGCCTGGCAAGCTCCTCGTCGCTTACCCCCCCGGAGGCGGACGCCTCCATCACCTGGATGAGGTCGGTCTTGCTCCCCAGCACCCGGCCCGCCATCATCGGCCCGCCGCTGACCATCGCCGCGGGGACGTCCATCCTGGCTGCGGCCATCAGCATCCCCGGAACGACCTTGTCGCAGTTCGGCACCAGGACCACGCCGTCCAGCGCGTGAGCCCTGACCATTATCTCCACCGTAAAGCTGATTATCTCCCTGGAGGGAAGCGAGTACTTCATGCCCCGGTGGCCCATCGCTATGCCGTCGCACACCGCTATGGTGTTGAACACCAGCGGGGTCCCCCCCGCTATCCGCACCCCGGCGCAGGCGGCGTCGTTTACCCTGTCCAGGTGGATATGTCCCGGCACTATCTCGTTCGCAGAGCCGGCTATCCCGATAAGCGGCCGGTCTATCTCCTCGCCGGATAGCCCCAGCGCGCGGAGAAGCGACCGGTGCCCCGCCCTCTCGCGCCCTTTCTTCATGATGTCGCTGCGCATATCCCAGCCCCCGTTCAATCCCGCCGGTCCGGCCTTTCTACCCCTTCTCTATGGCTTCCACGATCGCGCGGGCCATCTCGCTCGTCTTTGCGTCGCCGCCGATGTCATAGGTGACGACCTTGCCCTCTCCTATCACGCTGGAGACCCCCGCGAGAACCCTCTCGGCCGCCTCCTGTTGGCCGATATGCTTGAGCAACAGGTACCCGGAGAGAATCTGCGCGGTGGGGTCTACCTTGTCCATGCCGGTGTACTTGGGAGCGCTGCCGTGAGCCGGCTCGAACACCGCCATCTCCCCGTCTCCCAGGTTGGAACTGGGGGCTATCCCCAATCCGCCGATCAGGCCGGCGCACAGGTCGCTCAGTATGTCACCGTACAGGTTCGGCATGACCATCACGTCGTAGATGTGGGGCTTCTGAACAAGCTGCATGCACATGTTGTCCACGATCCGCTCCTCGAACTCCACGTCGGGGTACTCCTCGGAAAGCCTCCGCGCGGTGTCCAGGAACAGCCCGTCGGTCATCTTCATTATGTTGGCCTTGTGGACCACGGTGAGCTTGTTGCGGTTGTACCTCCTCACGTACTCGAACGCGAAGCGGATCACCCGCTCGGACCCTGCTCTGGTGATCACCTTGATGGACTCGGCGACATCGGGCGTTATCATGTGCTCGATTCCCACGTAGAGGTCCTCCAGGTTCTCCCGCACCACCACCAGGTCGATGTCCTTGTACGGTGTCCGAACCCCCTCGATGTAAAACGCCGGACGCACGCAGGCGTACAGGTCCAGCTTCTTTCTCAGCGCTACGTTGACGCTTCTGAAGCCGCTTGCCACCGGGGTTGTTATCGGCCCCTTGTAGGCGACCCCGTTCTCGCGGATGTTATCGAGGACCGCCTCGGGGAGCGGTGTCCCGTACTTGTCCATTACGTCGGCGCCGGCCTCCTGCCGGTCCCACTCCACCTCGGCTCCCGCCGCTTCAATCACCGCCAACGCCGCCTCCACGATGGACGGCCCGACCCCGTCTCCGGGGATAAGCGTTACTCTCCTCTTGGCCATCTATCCCTCCGGTTTACTCACCTTCGCGCTCCGCGACCAGTCCACCGTACTTCTTGATGTACTCCACCAGGCCACCCTCCGACAGTATGCCCCGCATTACCCCGGGCAGGGGGCCGCTGTCTATCTCGGCCCCGGTGGTAACGTCGCCTATGGTACCACTCTCGAGGTCGATCTCCAGTTGATCCCCATCCGCTATTCCCGACGTGTCGCACACCAGCGCGTGAAGCCCGTTGTTGATGGAGTTGCGGAAGTATATCCTCGCGAACGACTCCGCCAATACACAGGCGACCCCCGCCGCCTTCAGCGCAAGGGGCGCCTGCTCCCTGGACGAGCCGCACCCGAAGTTCTTTCCCGCGACCAGGAAGTCCCCCTTCTCCAGGCGCTCGTAGAACTCCGGGTCCAGATCCTCCATCACGTGGCGTCCCAGCTCGTTCATGTCCAGGGTCTTGAACTTGTACCGGCCGGAGATGATGTAGTCCGTGTTGACATCGTCCCCGAACCGGTGCGCTTTTCCTTTTATAACCATCTCAACCTCTCAAACGTTGCCGGCCGTCCCACTTTGGGGGCGGCCTTAGTACCCCGTTCCATAAATACGCTTGCATTCGAACGTCGATGCATCCGCACCCGCTGCGTTCCGCTCCCTCGCGGTACTCACGGAGTACAGCTCGGTCGCGCGCCTTGCATGAGCGGCGCCTCGGCGCTCTCGATACGATACCGTATTTATGGAACGGGGCACTTGTCGAAGTGCCGCCGGGGGTCCGTTATCCTGCCCTCCAGGCAACTGGCCGCGACCGTCGCCGGTGAAGCCAGGTATATGAACGCCTCGGGGTTCCCCATGCGCCCCTTGAAGTTCCGGTTGGCGGTCGATATCACGTTCTCCCCGTCACCCGGAACCCCCTGGTGCGTCCCCACACAGCAGGCGCACCCGGGAGGCACCACCACCGCTCCCGCCTCCACGAACACCTCGATGAGCCCTTCGGCCAGCGCCCCCAGCATGACCTCCCTGGACGCCGGGGCCACGATGAGACGCACTCCCGGGGCCACATTCCCACCCTCGACTATCCGCGCCGCGACCCTCAGGTCGTCCAGCCGACCGTTGGTGCAGGTGCCGATTAGGCCTTCCGCCACCGGGGTGCCCTCGACCTCCCCCACCGCGCTGACGTTATCCACGGTGTGCGGGCTCGCCACCTGCGGGACCAGGTCCGATACGTCGAACTCGACGGCCTCCACGTACCGTGCGTCGGGGTCCGGTGAGACCGGCTCCAGCGCGGCGTCGGTCCTCCCCCGGAAGAACGTCAGCGTCTTCTCGTCCGCCTCCATGAGGCCGGCCTTCGCCCCCATCTCGACCGCCAGGTTGCTGATCGTCAGCCGCCCGTCCAGGCCCATGGCGCTGATCGTCTCGCCGCCTATCTCCAGCGCGTGGTAGGTGGCGCCGTCGGCGGTGATGCCGCCCACCATCATCAACGCGACGTCCTTTGCGAAGACCCCCGGCCCAAGCGCCCCGCTCACGGTCACCGTCATCGTCTCGGGAACCTTGAACCACAGGGAGCCGGACAGCAGCCCCGCCGCCAGGTCGGTGGAACCGACCCCGGTTGCGAAGGCGTTCACCGCGCCGTAGGTGCAGGTATGGGAGTCGGCCCCTATCACCAGGCTGCCGGGAAGCGCGTGCCCCTTGTCCAGCATCACCTGGTGGCAGACCCCCTCGCCCACGTCGTTCAGCTCGAAGCCGTACCGGGAAGCGAAGGCGCGCATCAGGTCGTGCAGGTCGGAGACCGCCCTCAGGGGGCTCGGCGCGCTGTGGTCGATGCAGAACGCGGCCCTCTCGGGGTGAGCCACCGCCGTGCCGTCCATTCTCTCAAAGGAACGTATTGCCAACGGTGCGGTCCCGTCCTGGGCCATCATGAAATCCAGCTCTGCTATCACGATGTTCCCCGCGGACGCGTCCCGGCCCGAGTGCGTGCTTAGTATCTTCTCCGATAT
This sequence comes from Actinomycetota bacterium, assembly GCA_018894655.1. Lineage (GTDB taxonomy): Bacteria > Actinomycetota > Geothermincolia > Fen-727 > Anoxymicrobiaceae > JAHIPE01. Next base: position 1,276 of record JAHIPE010000105.1, on the reverse strand, counting down.
CGTCTTGCCCACCGCGGATTTACCCTCCAATAATCGTTGTTCCCCCCTGGGGCCACCGGCCCCCGGCGGGGAACGAGTTGAAAGTTTATTGTATTGGTTTTAGATGGTTTTGGGAAGAGAATTTAGCATAAAAACTCCTGTTTGAAATAGCATCGTCCATTTGATATATTCCTTTTGGAACAATAACAGGAGGTAGGTGGAATGGATAACTTTCCCGAGGATCTGAAGTATCACAAGGAGCATATGTGGGTTCGGGGTGACGGCACCGTTGGGCTCAGCCATTTCGCGCAGGACCAGCTTGGCGAGATAGTGTTCCTCGAGGTGCCGGAAGCCGGCAGCCAGGTTGAGGCCGGCGAGGCTTTCGGCGAGGTGGAGTCCCGGAAATCCGTATCCGACCTTTACGCCCCCGTATCGGGGACCGTCAAGGAGGTCAACTCGGAGGTGGAGGACGCGCCGGAACTGATCAACGAGGACCCATACGGCAAAGGCTGGGTCGCCATCATCGAGATGAGCGACGCCGGCGAGATGGAGAACCTCCTCTCCGCGGCCGAGTACAAGGAACTGGTCTCCGGGGAAGAGGGTTAAGGCACTCACTCGGCTTTAGCGGATCTGTTGTGGCCACGGGCGGCCTGAGAGACCGCCCTCAAGCGGGGGGGCGCGGGGGGTACGGGTTACAGGGCCAGCTTCTTGCGGATGATATCCGAGGCGGTACCGGGGTTGGCCTTGCCGCGCGTTTTCTTCATGACCTGCCCCATCAGGAACTTCAAAGCCTGGTCCTTTCCGTCGCGCAGGTCACCGGCCGCCTCCGGGTTCTCCTCGATGACCTCGTCCACCAGCTTCTCGAGCTCGGACTCATCGGCTATCTGGGAAAGCCCCTTCTCCTCCACTATCCGCCGGGGGGCCTTCCCGGACTCAAACGCTTCCTTTAACACGTCTTTGGCCATCTTTCCCGAGATGGCCCCACTGTTAATGAGTTCCACCAGTTCGGCAAGATGACCGGTGCCGACCGGGCACCTCCCTATCGGAACTTCGGCGTCGTTCAGGAGCGCCGCCAGGTCCCCCGCTATCCACCTTGCCACCACCACCGGGTCCTGCCCCGCCCCCGCCGCCTCCTCGAAGTAATCGGCCAGCGCCCGGCAGCCGGTGAGCGTCTCCGCTATCTCCCGGGACAGCCCGTACTCCGAGGCGAACCTCCGCACCCTGGCGTAGGGAAGTTCCGGCAGCAGGTCCCGTAGCGCTTTCACCCACTCCCCGTCCGGCTCGAGGGGCACCAGGT
>JAHIPE010000104.1 GCA_018894655.1 Actinomycetota bacterium | reverse complement strand
TTTCACTGAGCAGTTGAGAGGCCTCCGGAGGCAGGCTCCCGTCGTCTTGCCGCTCCAGAAGGTGGTTGATGGCGGCCAGCGACAGGTCGAACTCGTGCTGGAGCTTCTTGATGCGAACGATCCTCTCGACGTCCCCCGCCGGGTAGAGCCTGATACCGCCGGTTGACCGCCTCGGCTCGGTGATCAGGCCCTTGGACTCGTAGTTACGTATCATCCGGGGCGTGCAGCGAATGCCGCTGGCCCCGGTCACCGCCCGGGCAAGCTTTCCAACGGTTATCGTCTGTGGCTCTTCGCTCATGGCTCTCTCCCCGTTCCACCGTTGCGTATTCTCTAACATGGGATGTTAGATGTCAAATGCGTACACGGCCGGCAAGACGGGAAGGGCGGTCATCTCGAGACGTGTCCCGGGATATAATGAAAGGAGATAGAAGTGTGCCGGACACTGTCCGGATAATCCTGGAGGTCAGGCGATGTATATAGCTGTGGTGGGCGCGGGCGACTGCGACGGGAAAACCGGCGAGATCGCTTACCGGGTGGGCCTCGAGATAGCCAGGAGGGGCCACGTTCTCGTCTGCGGGGGCTTGGGAGGGGTGATGGACGCGGCCGCGAAGGGGGCGCACGAAGCGGGAGGGGTCACGGTGGGGATCCTGCCGGGAGGCCGCGAGGGCGCCAGCCAGTGGCTGACCGTTGCTCTGCCGACGGGCATGGGGGAAGCGCGCAACGCCCTGGTGGCCAGGGCGGGCGACGTGCTGATAGCTGTGGGGGGCGGGTACGGGACGCTCTCGGAGATCGCTCTCGGTATCAAGATGGGGAAACCGGTCGTAGGGCTGGACAGCTGGAACCTTGAGAAGCGCGGGCGGGGGAGGATGGAGGCCGCCCCGGGGCCTGTGGAAGCGGTGGCCCTGGCAGAGAGGCTCGCGTCCCCGGGGACGGATGGGCCGCCCTAGCGGCTGATGGCTTAGTACCCCGCTCCCGTCCACTCCGGCGGCGCTCAGGCGCTCTCGGTGCTTAACCGTATTTATGGAACGGGGCACTTAACGCTGACGGGAGCCCCCTTTTCCGGCCAGGAAAGGGTAAGAGGAGGCGAAGAACACCGCGCCGATAAGGCTGACGCAGCCTATTAACAGGTAAGCGTACCGGAACCCGAGCCAAGAGACGACCGGGCCCATAGCTATCGCGCCGAAGGCTATCCCCCCCTCGAAAGCGGCGGTGTATATCCCGAAGGCGCTCCCCAGTTCATCGGGTGGAGCGTGGTCGATGAGCAGCGCCGAGAGCGACGGCGAGAGGAACGCGAAACCCGCACCCCAGATTACCGCCGCGGTTGAGAGACCGGTAAAGCTGTCCGCCACCGCCAGGACCACCATGGAAACCGATAGCGTAACCAGGGCGGCTGCCCCCGCGAGCCTCCTGCCCAGCCTGTCGGGGAGCGAGCCGGCGAGCAAGCGCAGCCCGATCAGGAGTCCGGCGGAGACAGTAAAGAACAACGCGAAGCGCCCAATGCCCTCCGCCTTGGCGAAAAGGGCCAGGAAGGCCTCCACCGCGCCAAGCGTCGCCGTGCCTGCGAACACCGCTGCCGAGACCAGCACGATGAGGCCGCGAATGTCTTTCACGCCACGGCGGGCGGGCGCCTCTCCCATGACATCCGGGACCTTTTGCTCGCGTACGGCCAGTATCGTGAGCAGGGAGACCGCGGCGGAGGCCGACGCGGCGGCGAAGACGGACGTGTAGCCGAAACGGTCCATCAGGTACTCTCCCAGGAGCGGGGCGAGCATGATCCCAAGGTTGAACGATGATTGAAACCATGCCATCGACTGGCCGCGGCGGGACTCCGGGGCCGCGCCGCCGATGAAAGCCAGCGAGGTGGTGTGGTAGCAGGCTATACCGACACCCTGGAAGACCAGGACGAACAGCAACGACCATAGCGACTTGCTCCAGATGTAGAGGAGCGACGCGACAACAAAGTTGGCCGCGCCGATAACCAACAGCGGCTTCATGCCTGCCGCGTCCGCCTTGCGCCCCACGTAGGGGCGGAGCAGGAAGGAGGAGAATGCCAGGGCGCCCATGAGCAGGCCCACCTGGGTTGTGGTAGCGCCCGCGGTGTCTTTCATGTAGAGGGGGAGAATAGGCAGCAGAAGGTAGAGGCTTCCTATAAAGAAGCATGAGGCGATGAAGAGAAGGGCGAAGTCCCTGGTCAGGACCCCCGGCTCGCCGCCGCCTTTCCGTTCGCCTCCCTTGGTTCTCATGGGCGGATTATACTATGTCCCGTCTCATAGTTACGGTTAAGCACCGAGAGCGTCGATGCGCCGCTCCGGCAAGGCGCGCGACCTAGTCGTACTCCTAGAGTACGTCGAGGGAGCGGAACGCAGCCGGTGTGGATGCAGCGGCGTTCGAATGCCAGCGTAACTATGAGACGGGGCATTAAGAAGCAATTACGGGCCCCACGGTGCTATAGTAGGGCCATGAGAGTGCTGGTGGCCCCCGACAAGTTCAAGGGAAGCCTCACCGCGCGTGAGGCCGCCCGCGCGATGGCGGAGGGGGTAAGGCTTGCCGTACCGGTAGCGCGTGTGGTCACCTGCCCGGTGGCTGACGGTGGCGAGGGGACCGTGGACGCGGTGGTAGCCGCCACCGGAGTGCGTGAGCGCCGCAAGGTAGTCCGAGGCCTGTTGCCCGGACAGGAGGTCGAGGCACGGTGGGTGTATCTGCCGCCCGGGGCGCTGGACAAAAGCGGGTTCGAGGGCGAGCTCTCCGGGGTGCTTTCCACCGGTGAGTGCGCCGCGGTGATAGAGATGGCCCAGGCATCGGGCCTCTCGCCGGAAGAAGGGCTTCGCGACCCGATGTCGGCCAGTACGGTGGGGACCGGGGAATTGATAGTCGAAGCGCTTGAGAGCGGTTGCAGGCAGATAGTGGTGGGCATGGGGGGCAGTGGGACCGTGGACGGCGGCACCGGGATGGCGGTTGCCCTGGGGTACCGATTCCTTGATGCCAACGGGGGAGAGCTGGCGCCGGGCGGCTTATCTCTTTCGAGCATACGTTCAATCGACGTATCCGGGAGTGACCCAAGGCTTGCCGAAACGGCGTTCATCGCGGCGTGCGACGTGGACAACCCGTTGCTCGGGGAGCAGGGCGCGGCGAGGGTGTACGGGCCCCAGAAGGGGGCATCGCCGGGAGAGGTGGAGGCGCTCGAGAGAGGGCTCGCGAACATGGGGGAGCTCGTGAAGCGGGAGTTGTGCGTAGACGTGCTCCAGTCTCCCGGGGCGGGAGCGGCGGGGGGGCTGGGGGCGGGGCTCCTGGCTTTCTGCGGGGCCAGGCCCATCAGCGGGTTCGGTTTCGTGGCCGCGGTGCTGGGCCTACGGAAGAAGGCCGTTGCCGCGGATCTGGTCCTGACCGGCGAAGGGAGCTTCGACAGCCAGACCGCGCGGGGGAAAGCACCCGCCGGGGTGGTTGCTATCGCCTCCGGGGCCGGCGTCCCGGTAGTAGTAGTGGCGGGTAGCCTCCGGGGGGACTTACAAGGGGGGAGTGACGGCGTGGCCGAGTATTGCGTGTTGCCGGGGCCCATGGGCGTTGAAGAGGCGATGAGGAACGCGGACGAGCTGGTGCGCCTGGGGACAGCGAGGCTGATGAGGCTCATCCAGTTGCTGCCCGACAGGCGAGGCCACGAGTGACGGGCATTCACGGAGGGGCCGCCCTTTAGGGTATAATCGGAGCGCGTGCGACCGGGTGCCGGCGCCCGGCTTGGTTTAGTGCGTGTACTCGGCCAAGGGGCACCGAAGGGCGACATGGAGACACATTGAGCGACGAGACAACGGAGAACGGGTCTGGAAAGACGGAGAACGGGTCTGGAGAAGTAGAGGTGTTATCGCCGAACTTCACGAGGCACGCCGTGATGTTCGTAATTAACGCGCACGCTGCTACTGTCAACATGCGCCTGTACCCCCCAACGAGTTCCATGGTAGCCGACACGCTGGAGAAGGCGGATGAATCCCTGAAGAAGTTGTTCGATGAAACGGACACCTTCAGCGTCAGCGCTATCGAGAGAAGCCTACTCATCAACGATGTCCGGCTCGAGGAGATCGAGCAGCAGAAGGTGCCGGTAAAGGCTTTCCTGGCGTGGATGGACGAGCGAGGGCTAAGCAATATCGAGTTCAACAAAGGGGTCACCACCGATGAGCTCAGGGCATCGTTTGAGACAATCGGTGAGATCCTCAACGACCCCAACATGCGTGTACGGCTCGCTGACGAGCTCGACAGAAAGGGCGTGGAGAACGTACTTGTGAACCAGCGGATCTACGTCGCGATAGCCCCGGGGGAGGAAATAGGGGTAGGCGGCAGCGGGAAAGCGACCCCGCTGGACGCGCTGAAGGACGAGTTACTGGTCAGGTACCTGATGAACAAGGTGGACCTTGGTGACGTGGAGGACCAGGACGTGGCAGAGATTCTCTCCAACCCGGGAAAGGTCGGCGGGCTGATGTCCAGTTTCCTCGTCGAGGAGGGTGCCGAGGGTGGTGTCCTGATAAGGAGCCAGCAGGCGGAGGACGCCCTGGACAGGCTCTCGATTATGACAAACAAGGTCGAGGACGAGAGCATGAAGGCGATGCTGTCTGAACAGATAACCAAGGTAATCGCGGAGATGAGTCCGCGGGAGATGACCGGGGTGCTCTCCGGTCACGGGACGAAGACGATGGACATCGGGCATGTCCGAAGCAACGTGATCAAGATGCTGAACGATGCCAAGCTGATGGACATCGTGGACTCCCTCATGGACGAGTACGCCGAAATGAAAATGGAAGCGGAGGAACTCGACACCGAATGGGCGCGAGAGAGGCTGAAGAACCTGAACGAACTCCTCCTCGAGGTGAAGAAAGGAAAGCGCGGGGAGGAGATCGCGGAGAAGATCGACCGGAAACTCGACGAGGCGGGCATAGAGGAGGAGCGCGACCCCCACTCCGGAAAACGAATGCTCTCGGTTTGCCAGATGTTGGGTGGTAGGCTGGAGGAGGAGGACGTTGACCTGGGAGAGGGGCTCGATCATACCGTTTCCCGGCAGGTAAGGAAACTGTATGGAATGGAGGAGTCCGACCTGGCGGCGGGCATCTTGTTGAAGCTTGCGGGCAACCTCAACGCCGACTCCGACACGGTCAGGCGGTACGCCGCATCGCTCATCAAGCAGACGCTGGAAGATCTTGAACCG
>JAHIPE010000103.1 GCA_018894655.1 Actinomycetota bacterium | reverse complement strand
TAGGCGGCCGGTACCGTCGGAGACCATTCCTTTCTCCCCCAGGGAGCCATCCTCGGTATACACCTCCACGCCGCCTTCAAGGCCCGAAAGCAACCGGTATGACCGCCGCTGGGTCCTGAACCCGGCCAGCAGATCGTACTCGGTGCCGTGCCGGTCCATCTCGGAGGCCAGGAAGAAAAGCGGTGCGATGCCCATCCCGCCCGCTACCAGGAGCGCCTTCCCTTCCTGGACGCCCGAGAATCCCTTGCCCAGCGGGCCGAGTAGTTTCACCTCGTCCCCGTCCGCGAGAGAGCAGAGGCGCTCCGTCCCCCACCCCACCGCCTCAACCAGGAAACTGAGCACTGTGGCCTTGCTGTCCCACGTGGTGACGCCATGGACGCTCAGGGGCCTTGGGAGCATGTGCTCGGGGCCACCACCACAGTCGAACTGGTAGAACTGGCCCGGCACCGGCGGCTTGACTGAACGCCCACCGCCGTCCAACCCGAACTCCAGGATGAACACCCCCGGGGAGGCTTCCTCCCGGCGCTCGAGCGTGCCGGCGCAAAGGACGCCCTTCATCGGAGATACCATCTCAGCCACCCCCGCCTGACGACTCCTCTATCTCCCGGTGATACTCCTGAATGCTCTTAACCCTGAGGCCGCTCTCCTTGAGCGCCTCTATCCCCATTATCACGATATCGGCAAGCTCCATGGTGGTGATGCACGGGACTCCGTTGGCGGTGGCCTCGGTCCTGATGCGGTAGCCGCTCCCCCGGCTTCCCTGACCGCCGGGCACATTTATCACCAGGTCGATCTCACCGTCCCTGATAAGGTCCACCACGTCGGGGCTCCCCTCCCCCACCTTCCTCACCATCTCCACGTTGACACCTTTCTCCACCAGTTTCCGGGCGGTCCCCTCGGTCGCCAGTATCCTGAAACCCTGCTGCTCGAGGCGGCTTGCTATGAAAATGCCCGCCGGTTTCTTCCGGTCTGGAACGCTTACAAACGCGGTGCCGGAGATGGGAAAGTGGTTGTAGCTGGCAATCTGCGCCTTCACCATCGCCATTCCTATCCCGGAGTGAGAGTCGGGGGAGTAGTCGGCGATCCCCATGACCTCGCCGGTGGACTTCATCTCCGGCCCCAGCACGGTGTCGACGCCGGGGAACCGGACAAACGGGAGCACCGCCTCTTTGACAGATACGTGCTTGAGGCTGGAAAAGCGCTCCTCCCCGAGCCCCAACTCCTCGATCGTCTCCCCCAGCATCAGGCGGGTTGCCATCTTCGCTATGGGTATACCGATGGTCTTGCTCACAAACGGTACCGTCCGGCTGGCCCGGGGGTTGACCTCGAGCACGTATACCTCGTCGCTCTTGACCGCGTACTGGACGTTTATTAACCCGATCACGCCCAACTCGACGGCGAGGCGCCGTGTGTACTCCTTGATGGTCTCCTTGACTTCCTCGCTGATGAACGGAGGGGGTATGACACACGCCGAGTCCCCGGAGTGTATGCCCGCTTCCTCAACGTGCTCCATTATTCCGGCGACATAGACCTCTTTCCCGTCGGACAGGGCGTCTACGTCAATCTCCTTGGCATCCTCCAGGAACTTGTCTATCAGGACCGGGTACTCGGGAGAAGCCTTCACCGCGGTCACTATGTAGCGCTCCATCATCTTGTCGTTATATACGATCTCCATCGCCCTTCCGCCCAGCACGTACGACGGCCGCACCAGTACCGGGTACCCGATCCTCGCTGCTGCCTCGAGCGCCCCGGCAGCGGAGTTGGCGATCCCGTCAGGCGGGTGGTTGATGCCCAGGTTCTTGAGCGCTCGCCCAAACCTCTCCCTGTCCTCCGCCCTGTCTATCGCCGACGGAGGGGTGCCCAGGATGTTCACCCCGGCGCGTTCCAGGGGGATGGCGAGCTTGAGCGGGGTCTGACCCCCCAACTGTACTATGACCCCCATCGGACGCTCCCGGTCTATGATGTTCATGACATCCTCGAAGGTGAGCGGCTCGAAGTAGAGGCGGTCGCTGGTGTCGTAGTCGGTTGATACCGTCTCCGGATTGCAGTTGACCATTATGGTCTCATAGCCCATCTCCTTGCAGGCGAAAGAAGCGTGCACGCAGCAGTAGTCGAACTCTATCCCCTGCCCGATGCGGTTTGGGCCGCTGCCCAGTATCATCACCTTTTCCCTGTCGGTGGGCCGCACCTCGTCCTCGGACTCGTAGGTGGAGTAGTAGTACGGGGTGTAGGCCTCGAACTCGGCGCCGCAGGTGTCAACCGACTTGAACACCGCCGCGATGCCCCTGCCCAGGCGGTGCTCCCGAACCTCCGTCTCTCTGGCTCCCAGGAGGCGGGCCAGCTCGACGTCGGAGAACCCGTACCGCTTCGCCTCCAGGAGCAGGTCGTTTGGCACGCCGCCCAGGTGGTGGCGGGACAGTTCCTCCTCCATGTCGGCCACCTGGGCCAGGTTGTCCAGGAACCAGGGGTCCACACCGGTCCTCTCGTATATCTCGCCTGTGCCCATGCCCACCTGCAGGGCCCTGTATATCTGAAAGAGCCGGTGGTGGCTGGGCCTCTCGAGCTGCCCGGGGATGTCTTCGGCGGGCGTATCCTCCTCGTCCCTCAAGCTGTAGCGGTCTATCTCCAGGGAGCGCACCGCCTTCTGGATAGACTCCTTGAACGTGCGCCCTATGGACATCACCTCGCCAACCGACTTCATCTGGGTGGTCAGCGTCTGGTCCGCGCCGGGGAACTTCTCGAACGCCCACCGGGGGATCTTGACCACGCAGTAGTCGATGGTGGGCTCGAAGCAGGCGGGCGTCTCCCGGGTTATGTCGTTGGGGATCTCGTCCAGCGTGTAACCGACCGCGAGCTTCGCGGCGATCTTTGCTATTGGGAACCCGGTTGCCTTGGATGCCAGGGCGCTGGAGCGGGACACCCGGGGATTCATCTCGATTACCACCATGTGCCCGGTATCCGGCTCGATGGCGAACTGAATGTTGGAGCCGCCGGTCTCCACCCCTACCTCGCGCATTATCGCTATGGAGGCGTCGCGCATGGCCTGGTACTCCACATCGGTAAGCGTCTGGGCCGGGGCCACGGTTATGGAATCACCGGTGTGCACCCCCATGGGGTCGAAGTTCTCGATGGTGCAGACTATCACCACGTTGTCGTTCTTGTCCCGCATTACCTCCAGCTCGTATTCCTTCCAGCCCTTGACGGACTTCTCGATCAGGATCTCGGTGATGGGGCTCAGGTCGAGGCCGTGGCGGGCGATCTGGAGGAACTCCTCCATGTCGTACACCAGCCCCCCTCCCCCACCTCCCAGGGTGAAGCTGGGCCTTATGACCAGCGGGAAGCCGAGCCCGCGGGCTATCTCCTTCGCCTCGGGGAGCGTATAGGCGAAGTCGCTCTCGGGCAGGTCCAAGCCGATGTTCTTCATCGCCTCCTTGAAGAGGTTCCGGTCCTCGGCCTTGTTGATAACATCGTAGCTGGCCCCTATCATCTCAACACCGAAGCGGTCCAGCACCCCCCGGCTCGCCAGCTCCACCGACACGTTTAGTCCGGTCTGGCCACCCAGGGTCGGGAGCAGCGCCTGGGGGCGTTCCCGCTCGATTATCTCTGCGACCCACTCGGGGGTTATCGGCTCGATATAGGTCCGGTCGGCGAACTCCGGGTCGGTCATGATGGTCGCGGGGTTGCTGTTAATCAGGACGACCTGGTAACCGTCATCGGCAAGGACCTTGCACGCCTGCGTCCCGGAGTAGTCGAACTCGCACGCCTGGCCGATGATTATCGGTCCCGACCCCACCAGCAGTATCTTCTTGATGTCGTCCCGGCGGGGCATCTATCGCCACTCCCTCATCCGCTGAATGAATCGCTCGAACAGGTAGCGCGAGTCGTGCGGCCCCGGCGAGGCCTCCGGGTGGTACTGGACCGAGAACGCCCCCGCCTCATCACAGCGCAACCCCTCCGAGGTGTCGTCGTTCAGGTTCAAGTGGGTTAGCTCCACCTCCCCGAACTCGCAATCCGAAAGCGACTCCGTGTCAACCGCGAACCCATGGTTCTGGGCGGTGATCTCCACCCGGCCGGTGTCCCGGTTCATTACCGGCTGGTTGGCCCCCCGGTGCCCGAACTTGAGCTTATAGGTCTTCCCCCCCAGTGCCAGCCCCAGCAACTGGTGCCCAAGGCATATGCCGAACACCGGCTTCTTCCCCAGGAGGCCGCGGATCGCCTCGACCGCGTAAGTGACCGCGCCGGGGTCACCGGGCCCGTTTGACAGGAAGACCCCGTCCGGGTCACGCTCCAGCACCTCGGCGGCGGTGGTGGACGCGGGAACCACGGTTATCCGGCAGCGGTGTCCGGCGAGCAACCGGAGGATATTCCTCTTGATGCCGAAATCAAAGGCAAGGACCTCGAAAGCGTGCTCGCCGCCCGTGTTGTCCTCCCATACGTACGGCTTTTCAGTGGTTACTTCCTTGACCATGTCCCTCCCAACGAGGCCGGGAGCGCGCTTGACCTTCGAGAGGAGGTTGCCGGTGTCCAGGTCCGTGCTGCTCAAGGCGGCCTCCATGGCGCCGCGCCTGCGTATGTGCCTGGTCAGCGCCCGGGTGTCGAGCCCCTCCAGGCCCACCACCCCGTTCTCCTCCAGGAACGTCTCCAGGCCCCCGGTGGAGCGCCAGTTGCTTCGTATCCGCGACGACTCTCTCACGAGAAAGCCGCCCATGTAAGCGCGGGGGGACTCGTAGTCCTCGGGGTTCACGCCGTAGTTGCCTATCAGTGGGTATGTCATGGTGACCATCTGTCCCGCGTACGAAGGGTCGGTGAGTATCTCCTGGTACCCGGACATGCTGGTGTTGAAGCATACCTCGCCGAAGAACTCGCCCGGGGCCCCAAAGTGCAGGCCCTCGAACACGGT
>JAHIPE010000102.1 GCA_018894655.1 Actinomycetota bacterium | reverse complement strand
CCTTCGGCCGTCCGCCTTCCTCTCGGTGTGAAGGATGAGATCGAGCGCGGAGCCGAGCTGTCGCCTGATCGCTGACAGGTCGAGGTCGATGTCGGACATGAGCACCATGGTCTCGAGCCTGCTCAGGAGGTCGCGCGGGGAGTTGGCGTGCGCCGTGGACAGCGAGCCGGGGTGTCCGGTGTTCATCGCTTGAAGCATGTCCAGCGCCTCCGCCCCCCGCACCTCCCCCACGATGATGCGGTCGGGCCTCATGCGGAGGGCGTTTCTCACCAGGTCCCTCACCGTCACCTCGCCCCTTCCCTCGATGTTGGCCGGGCGGCTCTCCAGGGATACGACATGGGAGTGCTCTATCTTGAGCTCCGCCGCGTCCTCTATGGTGATGAGCCGCTCACTCCTGGGGATGAAGGAGGAGAGCACGTTGAGGAGCGTGGTCTTCCCGCTGGAGGTACCCCCCGAGACGATGATGTTGGCCCGGGCCGCGACCGCCTGCTGGATGAAGGAGGCTATCTCCGGGGTCAGCACCCCCATCTCCACCAGCTCGCCCACGGTGAACGGCCGGGCCCGGAACCTGCGTATGGTTACGGTGGGGCCGTTCAGCGAGAGCGGCGGGATAATCGCGTTAAGCCGTGATCCGTCGGGGAGGCGGGCGTCCACCATGGGGCTGGTCTCGTCCAGCCGGAGGTTGAGGGGTCCGATGATCCTCCGAATGAGCTCCAGCACCCGCGAGTCGTCGCCCAGTGAGAGGTCGACCTGCTCGAGCAGCCCCTGCTTCTCTACATAGACACTGTCGGGGCCGTTCACCATGATCTCTGAGATCTCCGGGTCGCGGAGCAGCCTCTCCAGCGGCCCCAGGCCGAACAGCTCGTCTGAGAGCTCTCCCGCCAGTGCCCTGACCACCCTCCTGGGCCACAGGTACCCATCGGAGAGGAGCGCCTCCTCCACCCGCCCCTCGAGCTCGCCCGCGCCCGGCTCCTCCGCCCGGGACGCGAACTCGCGTAACAGCCGCCCGCGAACGGCCGCCTTCACATCGGCTGGAACCCGGTCCTCGGTTTCTTGAAGCGTCAGGTCCAACGGATACCTCCTGGTAGACGACCGCGCCTGGTCCGTATTCACTCTGGAGAGGGATAGCGATTGCCCCGCCGGAGAGGAAGAAGCAAGGCAAGCATATTGTAGCAGAAGCAGAGCAGGCGGTCAACAACTGCTGTGTCCACCGGCCCTCAGAGGATTTCAGAGCATCGTCGCCGCGGCAACATCCGCGAGCACATCAAGTATCAAGGGCAAAGCCCGTTACCACACCACCACCAGACCCTTCCCCACCACACCACGTGGAGAAGAATGCTGAGGCACCCGCCGGCTATCGACAGCACGAGCCCCGCCTGCCCCAGGCCTCGCCCGGTGAACTCCCGCGGGCTCTCGTCGACCTGCCTCATCCCCATGACACCGCAGATAATCCCGGCGACGGCCAGGGGCACTCCGAAGAACGGCCCACACAGGAAGACGATCGAGGCTACCCCGATGGCAAGCGAGGCGACGCAGAGCGGGTTGTTCCTGGCTACCGGGACACCGGGGTAGGCACCAGGTGGGGTAGGAATAAGGGGGGGAAGGGGGGGGCCCGGCGGAGGCGGTACGGCCCCGGGGCCGGGTGGAGGCGGTTGGGCTTGACCGTCGGAAGCCGCCAGTGGCGGGGCGACGGCTGCCCCACATCCCGGACAGAACTTTGCTCCCTCGGGGACCGGCACGCTACATTTCGGGCAGTTCATGGGGCACCTCCCGGGCATTGAGGCTGGCGGCTAAATAGTCTTTCTCTGGTTACCGCCGGACTCCTCTTATTCTCCTTAACAGGGAGACCGTGTCAACGACAAGTCCCCCCACCATTTGAGCCGCGTCTCTCAGGCGCGGCTCTGTCCTGCTCCGGGCGGCCCTCAAAATGCAAAATGGAAATGGGGTTAGGCACTAATGCAAGACACTACGGCAAAGAGAACAGGCGCCGCATGAGTGAGTGGATCCCGTGGCCCAGCGCCGACCGTTCCGAGGTGACGAGCCGTCCCTCGTCGGCCAGGCGCCTGCATCTCACCGTGTCTTCCGGGAGGACAACGGTGGCCGGCGTCTGCAGGAACGACTCGATCTCGGCCGGGGAAACGGCGTCGGAGGCACCCAGTGAACGGTTCACCACCAGCGCGATATCGGGACGCTTACCGTCGCGTGAAACAACCTGGCCCAGCGCACGCCTGGCTCCCCCAAGGCAGGCGATCTCGGGGGTCACCACGAGCACCACCAGCTCCGCGAGATCGAACGCGGAGGTAGTGGTGCGGTCGCCCGCGACAGAGGTGTCCACGATAACGTGCTCGAACTCGGCGGCCAGCGCATTCATGAGCTTGCGGACGTGGTCGGGCTCTATGGCGGCGGCCCCTTGTGGTGATGTCGGCGCGGGAAGGATTCGTGCCCCGCAAGGGCAGGGGGAGAGCGCGTTGCCCAGGATGCGCGCGTCCAGGTCGTCGATAATAGGCGGAAGGTCGGCGACGGTGTGAGTGTCCCGGGTCACCGGTACGTCCAGCCGGTAATGCAGGTCGCCTCGGCAAACGTCCATGTCCACCGCCGCGACGTTGCGGCCGGACCCCGCGAGTATCGCCGCCGCCTCGCTTGCCAGGGTGGT
>JAHIPE010000101.1 GCA_018894655.1 Actinomycetota bacterium | reverse complement strand
GTTAACCGGGACGGCGATATTCTGTTCAACCAGCTCTGACGCGTCGCTCCCGGAGAGGCCGCCGACATCATGGCCCTCGATGGTAATACCGGAGAAGATCCTGCCGCTAAGCGCTATGTCCTGTATGAACAGGAAGCCAAAAAGGCCCACCACGACAACGGCCAGAAAAGACCCCGCCAGGACGAGCAGCACTCTCCTGCGGTTGGCGCGCCTCAGGTACAGGTACGTCCTGCGGAGCCTGCGGGAAACAAGCCCCCGGAGCCCCCCCATGGGTCTCTTGATTGCGGTATCCCGTGATTCCAACTCTTTCTCCGTGCAGCTTCCAGTTCCCGACACTCTTAGATTATGAGAAACGCTCGCCATTATTCAATAACTCAGCTTCATGGCGTCAGGAGCAGTGGTTGCTGAGAGAAGAGCGTTCCAGCAATAGCGCTTCTAGTTGGTCCTCGTTCTGAATGACGCGTGGCCAGAGTCTTCGCCGTTGATTTCCAGTTGCCAGCGGTAGCCATTGTCAGTCTCAAGAGGTAGACCGATAAATCCAAACACGGCAGTGAAGTCCAAATCAGAACCGGGCACTACTCCAGGAGGCCGGCCTAATTCAAAATCGCCAGTCTGCATGACGGGCTTGGGGGGATCTCCAAGCTCTATAGTTCTACCGGCTTCGTCCTGGAGAAATAGCGCGAATTTGTGCTTTTCATTGGCGTCTGTCCAAGGAACGTTAATCCTGACCGCAACGGCCATATTGCGAGGGCCCGGCGAGCAGATTGTCCAGCCGCCGCCCATGATGTAAAGCTTGCCGTTGATCGCTTCCGCATGGTCACAGAGCAGAATAACCGTCTCCACCTACTTCACCTCCTTTCTGTCAACAGGAATCTGGGATTTGGTGAATTCCATAATAAAATTCGGGGACGCTCCAGCTGGCGTAACCCAAGCGTTTACCGTCTTGACAACCGGGGTTTCCACAAATTTTTTCAGCCTGTCCAGGGCGTCTAGCACAACCGCATCCTTGTCGCCGGAAAGCCTACGCGAACGCGAAAGCTCTTCCCGTATGCCTGACTTGAGTATCCGCCGAGCGATCGCGCTCGGGGGCTCATCTCCCGACAGGGCAAGGGTGGCTAGGCTGTCAAGGGTATCGTCGTCTATTCTCAGATGGTACACGCTCATCGTGGACTTCCTGGCAGGCGGCGGCCCGAGTTCAACCGGCTCGCCCGTCTCCCACTCCTGGAGAGCCTCTTCTACTGTCATGTCTTCCGGTTCTCTCATGAGATCCAACCCCCTTACTCGATCGGCCAGGCCGTCCTGACCCTCCATACACCGTCTCGGGGATCCACAGGGTCCAGGTAGGCAATTATGTCCCTGTTGTTGCCATCACTCTTGCCCCGGACCTCAAGGCGCCGCCCATGCTCATAGTCCTCCTGCCAGACCGCCTTCTTCCTGGGGTCCCAGACCATTGCTTCTTTCACATCTTTGATGGTGAGGCCGTGTCTCGCCACTTTGGTGATCGCCTCGTCTGTCCAGATCAACACGTAGATACAGGGTTTACCCAATAAAACACCTAACGTAGTACGTATGTCCTACAGTGATATTAACACAGTGGAAACCAGAAAACAACATAAATACCCATATTCAAAATAATATATATCAATGGCCACGGCCGGTGTCGTTACCATAAGACGCCGGCGGGGCTCCGAACGTTCACCGTTTTGATATAGTTACGGTGAATACCGGCTCGACCCCGCGGGAGGGCGCTAAAGGGGGAGAAAGATGGAGCAGGGCCTGGTCCAACTGTACACCGGCGACGGCAAAGGCAAGACCACCGCCGCGGTCGGCCTCGCCATGAGGGCTATCGGGAAGAACCTCCAGGTGCTCATGGTGCAGTTTCTCAAAGGCAGGCACTACGGGGAGCTCGAGACCGCCGGGAGGCTCTCCGATCGGTTCAAGATTATCCAGTCCGGGCTGGACGAGTTCGTGAAGAGGGGTGAGCCCAGCCCCGAGGACCTCCGCCTCGCGCACCAGGGTCTGGATATCGCGCGCGAGGCCATTATGAGCGGCGACTACGACATGGTAATCCTTGACGAGATCAACGTGGCGGTGGACCTGGGCGTACTCACCGCCCTGGAGGTGCTGCCCCTCATAGACGGCCGCCCACCCGGCGTGGAGCTTGTGCTGACCGGGCGCGGGGCTCCCCGGGAGTTCCTGGAGAGGGCTGACCTGATAACCGAGATGAAGAAAGTCAGGCACTACTACGACAAAGGTGTTCAGATGAGGGAAGGGATCGAGTACTGAACGTGGACGGGGACTCCTACGAAGCGGAGAAGAGACGCTGGCTCGCCGAGACCTACCAGTCGCCCGGCGAGGACGAGGAAAGGTTCACCACCGTTTCCGGTGAGCCGGTCGACCCGCTGTACGGGCCGGGGGATGTCTCCGGCCTGGATTACCTGCGCGACCTCGGGTTCCCCGGGGAGTACCCGTACACCCGAGGTATCTACCCCAGCATGTACCGGGGGCGCCTGTGGACGATGCGGCAGTTCTCCGGTTTCGGGACCGCCCGGGAGACGAACGAGCGCTTCAAGTTCCTACTGGGTCGGGGGCAGACCGGGCTGTCGGTGGCTTTCGATATGCCTACCATTATGGGCTACGACTCCGACGACCCCATGAGCGAGGGCGAGGTCGGCCGTTGCGGGGTGGCCATCGACTCGGTGGTTGACATGCAGACCCTCTTCGATGGGATACCGCTGGACAGGATAACCACGTCCATGACCACCAACGCGCCGGCGAGCATCCTTCTCGCGTTCTACCTGGTGACCGGCGAGCGCCAGGGCGTGCCGTTCCGGGAGATGGGTGGCACCATCCAGAACGACATACTCAAGGAGTATATCGCCCAGAAGTCATGGATATTCCCCCCCAGGCCTTCGCTGCGCATCATCACCGACGTGATGGAGTTCTGCGCCTCGGAGGTCCCCCGCTGGAACACCATCAGCATAAGCGGCTATCACATCAGGGAGGCGGGCTCCACGGCCGCCCAGGAGCTCGCGTTCACCCTGGCGGACGGGATGGCCTACGTCCAGGCCGGCATAGATGCGGGGATGGATGTCGACGAGTTCGCCCCGCGGCTCTCGTTCTTTTTCAACTCCCACATCGACTTCTTCGAGGAGGTGGCCAAGTACCGGGCCGCCCGGCGCATATGGGCGCGGGTGATGAAGGAGCGGTTCGGCGCCGAGAAGGAGGAATCGTTGCTGCTGCGCTTCCACACCCAGACGGCCGGTTGCTCGCTCACCGCCCAGCAACCCGAGAACAACATAGTACGCACCGCCTACGAGGGCCTGGCCGCGGTCATGGGCGGCACCCAATCGCTTCACACCAACTCCATGGACGAGGTGCTGGCGCTGCCCACCGAGAAGGCGGTCGAGATAGCACTGCGAACCCAGCAGGTAATCGCCTGCGAGACCGGCGCGGCTAACACCATCGACCCGCTGGCGGGCTCTTACTACGTGGAGCACCTGACAGATCGTATGGAGTCCGAGGCGCTGGAGTACTTCGATGAGATCGAGGCCGAGGGTGGGGTGCTGGAGGCCATCGAGAAAGGGTACTTCCAGCGCCGAATCGCCGACGCAAGCTACCGGTACCAGTTGGAGGTGGAGAAAGGCGAGAGGGTGATAGTGGGGGTCAACCGGTTCACCCACGATGACGAGAAGCCCGATATCGAACTCTTGAGGATAGACCCGTCGGTGGAATCCGAGCAGGTCGAAAGCCTGCGGGCGGTGCGGCGCGAACGCGACGAGAGCGCGGTCGAGGGAGCGGCTTTGGAGCTACGGCGCAGGGCGGATGGGACCGGGAACCTGATGCCGGTGATCCTGAAGTGCGCCCGCGCGCACATGACCCAGGGCGAGATAGTCGGCGTGATGAAGGAAGTGTTCGGCGAGTACCGTGAAAGGCCGGTCTACTGACGGTGGGCCCCCCACCTTGGTCCTCCCCCAAGAACCCCCCATCCCAGCCTTCCCCCCGACTGGGGGAAGGAGCAGAAGGGGGAGGATGTGGGAATAGTGAAAGGTAAGGTTGATTCTTGAGGGGAGAAAAGGACAAGGTAAGGGTCCTGATAGCCAAGCCGGGCCTGGACGGTCACGACCGGGGGGCGAAGGTGGTGGCGAGGGCGCTTCGCGACGCCGGGATGGAGGTTATCTACCTGGGGCTGCACCAGACGCCGGAGCAGGTGGTACGGGCGGCGATTGACGAGGACGTCGACGTGGTCGGCCTCTCGGTGCTCTCCGGAGCGCACATGACGATCTTTCCCAAGGTGCTCAGGATGCTGGAGGAGAGGGGAGCGACCGATATTCGGGTCATCGGCGGAGGCATAATCCCGGAGGACGACGCGGCCGAGCTCGAGCGGCTGGGCGTGGCCAGGCTGTTTGCCCCCGGAACACCCACCGCGGAAATAATAGACTACGTCGATGGGCTGCCCTCGGAGCCGTAGCCGCCGTAGTAATACGCACCTCCCAGGTGTTGGTGTTTGACACCAGTTATAATAAAATTGCCACGGCCTACTGTAGAATCACTGGTGGTCAGGAGGGTCAAGGAGCTAATAGGTCTTTGGATAACGGTTTCTGGAGGTGTTCCAAGTGGCTTACGATTTCGAGTTCTTGAAGGTGGACATTGAGGAGGGTGTGGCGACGGTCCAGTTGGACCGGCCGAAGGTGAACGCTCTGAACGGCCAGGTTTTCCTGGAGATAGGCAACTGTGCCACCGAGCTACAGTACGATGACGAGGTCCGGGCGGTCGTCATCACGGGTGGAGAGAAGGTCTTTGCCGCCGGCGCGGACATCAAGGAGATGGTGGACGCCACCCCTGCCCAGGTGGCCAAGATAATAGGCGGTGCCCAGGACTCGCTGAACCGCCTCGAGAACGTGCTCAAGCCGGTCATCGCCGCGGTGAACGGTTTCGCCCTGGGCGGCGGTTGCGAGCTGGCGCTGGCGGCCGACTGGAGGTTCGCCGGGGAGACGGCCCAGATAGGGGTCCCCGAGATACTACTGGGGATAATACCCGGCGCGGGCGGTACCCAGCGGTTGCCCCGGCTGATCGGGACGGCCAAGGCCAAGGAGATGATCTTCTCCGGCCATTTCTACGACGCGGGGAAGTGCCTTGAGTACGGTGTGGTGGACAAGGTGGTCGAGGGGGACGGAGCGGCGGTGATAGCGGAGGCGCAGAAGGTCGCCAGGAGGTACGCGACCAGGTACCCCCCGATAGCCCTGGCAATGGCCAAGAGGTCGGTTAACAACGGAATCAACTGCTCCATTACAGACGGGCTGGCCATCGAGGCGCAGTCGATCGCTATCTGCTTCTCCACCGAGGACCAGACAATCGGCATGGAGACGTTCATAAAGGAAGGTCCCGGAAAAGCCAAGTTCATAGGCAAGTAGAAAGGCGGGTCACGGGGGCATGGCACTGCGTGCCGCTGGTTGGAGCGGGAGGTGAACTGATAGGAAAACGGTGGGGATCCAAGATAGAGTAATGATAGAGAAGGTTGTTGAAAAGGAGGAGGGTAATGGTAGATTTCGAGCTTGACGACGAGCAGAAAGCGGCTGTGGAGATGGCCCACGACTTCGCGGCGGGCGAGTTGCGCCCCATCGCCGAGGAGTGGGACAAGAAAGGGGAGTTCCCCAAGGACATCATTCTCCAGAAGGCCAGCGATGCGGGGCTCACCAGCGCGGGCATCCCCGAGGAGTACGGCGGGGGTGGGCTTGACCCGCTAACCAGCGCCATGGTTTTCGAGGAGATGTTCTGGGGTTGCGCCGGTCTGGCCACCAGTATCGGGGCCAACAACCTGGCAGTCGCCCCCATCCTGATCGCCGGGACCGAGGAGCAGAAGAAGAAGTGGCTGCCACGGCTATGTGAAGGAGACGCAAAGCTGGCCGGCTTCTGCCTGACCGAGCCTGAGGCTGGAAGCGACGTCGCCGGCATCAAGACCACCGCCAAGGACGAGGGTGACCACTACGTGTTGAACGGCCAGAAGTGCTTCATCACCAACGGCGGCATCGGCGACGTGTACACAGTCTTCGCCAACACCGACCCTGAGCAAGGCTACAAAGGCCTGGCGGGTTTCATAGTGGGCGGTGACTACGAGGGTGTGAGCATGGGAAAGCACGAGGACAAGCTGGGCATCCGCGCTTCCCACACCGCCGAGGTCTTCTTCGACAACGTGAAGGTGCCCAAGGAGGACAGGCTGGGCGACATCGGCAAGGCGTTCTACATCGTCATGAACACACTTGACCAGACGAGGGCCGGAGTGGCGGCCGGGGCGGTGGGCATCGCCCGTGCCGCGTTCGAGGAGGCGCTCGACTACGCCAAGCAGCGGCAGCAGTTCGGGAAGCCGATCATCATGAACCAGGGCATCAGCTTCATGCTGACCGACATGCTCATGGAGATAGAGGCCGGACGCAAGCTCTACTACTACGCCGGCTGGCTCGCCAAGAAAGCCGCCGAGGGTGACAAGGGCGCTCGCCGCAATCTGTCAACGGGCTCGTCGATCGCCAAGGCGTACTGCGGGGACATGGCCATGAAGGTAACCACCGACGCGGTGCAGGTGCTGGGTGGTTACGGCTACATGAAGGATTACCCCGTGGAGAAGTACATGAGGGACGCCAAGATAATGCAGATATACGAGGGGACCGCCCAGATACAGCGGCTGGTAATGTCGGCCAACCTGATGGGCATGAAGGAGATCAAGCAGTTTTGAGTGCCCCGCTCCATAAATACGCTGGCATTCGAACGCCGCTGCATCCACTCCGGCTGCGTTCCGCTCCCTCGAAGTACTACAGGAGTACGCCTCGGTCGCGCGCCTTGCCGGAGCGGCGCTTCGACGCTCTCGGTGCTTAACCGTATCTACGGAACGGGGCACTAAGGGACTGGCGGAAGCGCAAGGGAAGAGGCGCCGGGCCCGTGGGCCCGGCGCCTCTCGTGTTATGATCTCAGGCGTAAGCTCGGGAGGTCTTAATGGAAGTTGACCTGAGAGATGCCAACGAGCTCTTTCATGATGTGGAGAGCAATGTCTACGATGACAAGTGGGGGATCCTCTACGACGAGGAGAACGCCCTCCGGGTCAGGAGGAAGTTCGAGAAGCTCCTTGGCGGGCCGTTCCCTCACGTCAAGAGACTGCTGGAAGTCGGGTGCGGGACCGGCTATATCGGCCTGAACCTGTGTTACACGGACGGGCAGGTTGAGGAGCTATACGCCTGTGACATCAGCCGGGGCATGGTGGAGTCGTGTCGCAGGAACGCCTGCCGGCTGGGCATCAAGGTAAACGCCAAGAGGTCTGAGCTGGAGGATCTGAAGTACCCGGACGAAGAGTTCGACATGGTGGTTGGGCATGCGGTACTTCACCATATCCCGGACGTGGAGAAGGCTTTCTCCGAGATCTACCGGGTGCTGGAGCCGGGTGGAATCTGTATGCTCGCGGGGGAGCCCACGCGGATAGGTGACCTCCTGGGGCGCCTGGCAAGAAAAGGCACCTCCCGGGGGGTGGAGTGGTACGCGGGGCACGGGGGTTTCTTCGGTGGGGTTCCCGCGAGACTGCGCCCCGAGACGCCCTCCGGCGACGGCGACGGCGTGAGCGAGTTGGAGAGCGTGGTGGACATTCACACCTTTAAGCCCGCGCGGGTGTGCGGGCAGGCACAGTCGGTCGGGTTCTCTGAGGTGCACTTCGAGTCCGAGGAGCTGGTCTCCAGCTTCGTGGGGTGGATAACCAGGACTATCGAGAACCAGCTTGCCGAGGAGAACCTGACTTTCAGGTGGCGGTACTGGTCTTACAACACCTACCTGCGCTTGAGCAGGCTCGATGAGCGTATATACCCGTTTATCCCTTCTTCGTGGTTCTATAACATGCTTTTATTCATGCGGAAGCCCGAGTGATCCGATGGCGGCGATGCCGGAGGACGGGGGCGAACTGAAGCAGGGGCAGGCTCCACGGATTGAAGGCGGAGATGACGGGGGGAACCGGGGGAACTGGCTCGTTCGAAACGTCCGGTTCGTAATCAAGAACCGTATGTACACCCCGCGGTACTGTCGCCAGGCGTACCGCTTCGTGAGGTTCAAGCTGCTGCATCCGGGCATCAAGACGGAAGGCATGGTGTTCTTTCCCCGCAAGTACGAGATAAGCAAGGGCAAGGACGCTCAGTTCACTATCGGTGCCTGGGTGTGGATCGGGAAGGGTTGCGCCTTCCGGGCTCACGAAGGCTCCCTGACCATCGGTTCCAAGACCACGTTTGGGGGCAACAACATCATCAACTGCTACAACCACGTGGAGATAAGGGAGGAGTGCCTGTTTGCCGACAGCATCTACATAGTCGATTTCGACCACTGGTATATAGACCCGCATAAGAGTATCCGGAGCCAGGGGATATGGAAGGGCCAGGTGACCATCGGGCCGAATGTTTGGGTTGGGGAGAAAGCCTCGATACTGTGCGGGGTGACGGTGGAGGAGGGAGCGGCGATCGGGGCGATGGCCCTCGTCAGCCGCGACGTACCCGCTTATGCGATAGTGGTGGGGGTGCCGGGACGGGTTCTCAAGTACCGCAGGAGCCCCGCCGACGTGGCGTGGGACGAAGGAGCTCTGTAATGCCGGAGATCAGGCAGGACGTGGTGACCGGCCGGTGGGTGGTTGTAGCCACTGAGAGGGCCATGCGGCCCTCGGACTTCGGGTCCACGCGCGTGAGTGCCGCCCCCGAGCCGCACCAGTGCCCGTTTTGCCCCGGCCGGGAGCTAATGACCCCGCTGGAGCTCTACGCGGTCCGCCCCGCCGACTGTGAGCCCAATACCCCGGGCTGGCAGGTAAGGGTGGTTCCCAACAAGTTCCCCGCCTTCAAGACCGGCGAGCTGGAGCAGCCGTCGGAGTCGATGTTCTCCAGGCGGGCGGCTGACGGGTCGCACGAGGTTATCATCCACACCCCCGACCACACCGCCTGCCTGGCCACCATGCCGGTCGGCGACGTGGAACTGGTGCTCAGGGTCTACCGGCAACGTTACCGGGCCAACCGGGACGACCCCCACGTACGTTACGCCCACATCGTCGTAAATCACGAGAAGGAGGCGGGGGCGTCCATAGAGCACACCCACTCACAGTTGTTCGGCGTGCCACTGGTGCCGCCGCTGGTCCAGCAGGAACTGGCCGGTGCATCATGGCATCACACCAGCAGGGGGAAGTGCGTGTTCTGCCGAATCATGGAGGCGGAACTGGAGGTGGGCCGGCGGGTAATCGTGGAGAACGACAGCTTCGTGGCGATAGCCCCGTTCGCCTCGTGCCTCCCGTTTGAGATGTGGATAATACCCCGGGAGCACCAGCCGTCATTTGACATGATAGAGGGTGAGCAGTTCGGTGACTTCGCTCAGATACTCCATGATACGCTGGGCAGGTACCGCGAGAGGTTCGACAGCCCGCCTTATAATTACTACATCCACTCCGCTCCAACCGACGGGTCGGATTACCCGTACTATCACTGGCACCTGGAGCTCATTCCCAAGCTCACCTGGCCCGGCGCGTTCGAGATGGGGACCTCGATGATGATCAACGTGACGACACCGGAGCACGCCGCCGAGTTCCTAAGGGATAGCCACTCCGTGGGGTAAGGCCATAGATCGCTGTCCAAGAATCAGACTTATAGCTGGAAGGCCTGAACATACTTTACGTCTAAAGTAGTTGCGTTGGTACCTGGTACCATCTTGCGTTTTGGCGGTTGTCAGCCGGTGGCTTCGCCTGGCAGGGGAGGGCAGAGCTTGAGGGTCCTGGGGCTGTACTCATAGGCGCGCTCGGCATCGCGGTAGACCTCGATGGTCTGCCTGGCGATACGGTCCCAGCTGTAGCGTTCACCCATGTAAACCCTGGCGTCGTGGGTCAGCCTGGCCGCGAGTTCCTCGTCGGAGAGAATCCGGAGCATGGCATCCGCCAGGGAGTCGGGGTTGCCCGGGTCGAACTTGAGGCCGGTCTCCTCGTGCACCACGATCTCGCTCAAACCCCCGGTGTCCGCCACGATGGTGGGGGTATTCATCGCCATCGACTCCAGCACCACCATCCCGAACGGCTCGTAGAGGCTGGGCACAACCGTAAGGTCCGCGCACCGGTAGAAGGCGGAGAGGTCATCGGAGTCCACATACCCGGTGAACTTGACCTTCTTCTCGAGGCCGAAGTCGCCGACAAGCGACTTCAACTGGTTCATGTGGGGGCCGCTCCCCGACACCACGAAGGTAACGTTGGGGATCTTGTCGAGTATTCGTGGCATTGCCTCGATAACCGTTTGAACACCTTTCTCGTAGACCAGCCTCCCCACGAAGAACACGAGCTTGTCCCCGGGATCAACGTACTTCTTCTTGAACAGGTCGACGCTTACGTCTTTCTGGAAGCTCTCGGCGTCTATCCCGTTGGGGATGACCTTGACCTTGCCTCCGGGCAACTGGAAGATGTTGGTTATCTGTTCCATCATGTACTGGCTGCAGCATACGGTGCGCACCGACTCGAACGTGAGCCACCACTCGATCTGGTGAATCAGCTTGTTCATCGGACCGGGAAGGTGCCCCTGGTGCCGGCCGTACTCGGTCGCGTGAATCGTGGCTACCATCGGTATCCGGTAGGCGTGCTTGAGGCTTGCGGCAGCGTGCGCCACCAGCCAGTCGTGCGCGTGGATGACATCTACGTTATCCAGGTCGTTTACCACCGACACCGCCTTCTCCAGCAAGGCCACGTTGAACTGGAGGGTCCAGGGAACCCAGTCCTCCTGTGGGATATCAGGGGGGTAGTTGACCACCCTGTGGATATGGACACCCTCCGACTCCTCGTAATCCGGCGCACCTGGGTGGTCCTTGGTCACCACGTGTACCTTGGCGCCCCCGGTGGCCAGGGACGTGGCAAGGTGATAGACGTGCCTTCCCAGGCCGCCAATGATGCGGGGAGGGTACTCCCAGCTTAAGATCAGAGCCCGCAAGTAAGGTGTCTCCCTTCATTGACTGTCAATCAGAGGCTACTCCGGCCAGTAACAGTCGAGATCGAACCCGGTAAAGATCTTGTCCACTTCCTCGATCTCTTGAAGCAGCGCTACTATTTTGTCGGCTTCACCGCTCTCGAGCACTGTCGATACGCTCCAGAAGCGCTCGAGATGGCTCTTAAACCTCTGAGTAGCATACTCTTTGGCCCGGTCTCTTGCAACCATGAACGGCCAGTCACTGGCCTCCAGGATAAGTATCTCCCGGGCCGCCTGTGTCAGCGCGCGGGAGGTCTCGGGGCTCACATCGTCCCGGAAGCGGGGGGCGAGTTCGAAGAATTTCTCCTGGGCCTTTCCCAGCTCGTCCCACATCCACTGCGTCTCCGGGTTCACCCATGTGGAGTCGTCTCTCTGGGCGGTCCAGGTGGTCTCGGCAACAGATACCGAACCCGCCGGCTGATTGCCGTCCAGGTACCGGCTCGGTACGGTGGCCTTGATATTCTTGCTTGCCGCAAGAGAGCGCAGCGTGACCTCGAGCCAGTAGATGCCCTCGTGCCACCCGTGCCCGAGGAACTCGGTATCGTAGCTGGCCAGGACCATCGGCAACGGCCGCAGGGCCCCGACTGCCCTTCTCTTCCGCTCACCCGCGCCCGGGGGTGGTGCGCCTGGGGGTGGGGGGGGGCACGGCACCGACTCCTCGATCTCCCTTTCTACCTCGCCTATGAAGTGGCTGCCGTGGTCTAACGCCCTCCTGATGGCGGCGTCCGGATCGTAGATGTCCTTTTCCTCGATGGGCACGTCCAGGCCGGTCACCTTCCAGTAATGCAGGCCGGAGCTCTGGTAGTACTTGGTCGAGTCCATGTAGTTCCCGTCCGTCGGATAG
>JAHIPE010000100.1 GCA_018894655.1 Actinomycetota bacterium | reverse complement strand
TTGACCGCGACCCCAAGACCCTTCATTATCGGCAGGATAGCCGCTATCAGTACCATGTCTAACACGACCGCGCGAACCGCCAGCACGCGGAACCCGCCTTGCTCCTCCGGTCGCTCCAGAGCGGGGTAAGCCAGCTTGTAGAACAGGTAATCCTCCAACCAGAGCCCGGAGCCGATACAGGCCACGCCGATGAAGAAGTACACCGGCAGCTTGGCGAACGCCCTCGGCAGCAGCAGCGGCCCCCCCAGCAACAGCATTACCACGATGATGATGGCAAGGGGGACGAGCGAGTAGCCCGCGCTTTTCCCCCACCTGGCGAGCGTCCGCTTGAGCCTACCCTCGAGGAGTTCCTTGATGCCATCGGCCCTGAGCGTGACGATAACCACCAGAGCGACAAAGACCGGCAGCAGGACGATCGTACGCGAGAGGAAGAAAACACTCATCTCGTTCACCCCGGCGTAGGGGATGAAAGGACCTATCCCCAACGCCTTGGCGGCCGGCAGGGCAAGGTAGGAGGCCACCACAACCGGCACCGCGTACAGCAACACCTCCCAGGCTCCCTGGTTTACGTAGGAACCCCAGGGGGGGTCCACGCTGATCTCGCCGCCCTCGGGGAAGATGCGACCTCGCACCAGGGACATCGTCCCGGTGCCAAGGAAGAACAGCCCCAGCACGAGCATGTGTATCCCCAGTATCCGCGTCCAGAGAAACGGCGCCCCCCCTTCTCCGGCAAGCTCCATCCCCGAGCTCTGCTTGATCCAGTCAATCGTCTCAAGGGTTATTATGCCACCCACGAGCTCGGTGGGGTGGTTGTCTCCGGTGAGCACCAGGCGCCTGGCGGTGCCGGAGGCGAAATCACCGTAGGTGTATCCGTCCTTGACCTTCTCCTCGGGGCCGGTGCGGCGCGCCTCGGCCGTTGCCTTCTCTATTATCTTCTCCACCTGCTCCACCGAAATGAGCTCATCGGCGCGGCCGACGGCAAGAAGGTAGTTGGGGGGGTGGGTGTCGTCTATGATGTTGAGCACGCTGTACTTCTGCTCGAAGTCCGGAGCGTTGACATCAACGTGCCGGGAGAACCCCGTCAGCCACCAGGCCCGCCCAATGAAATCATCAATGGGGCCGAGAAGGTCCTCGAGCGCCTCCTTCCAGCCGGTCCAGCAGTACACCGCCGCCACCGCGGAGAACTTCTCCTCCGATTGCAGCGCGCCGGCCAGGGTGGCGGTTATACCCCCAAGCGAGTGGCCCACCGCGACGATGTTATCGGGATCGACCTCGGACACGTTCTCCCGCAAGTAGTCGGCGGCAGCCCACATGTTCCTCACCTCGTCGTAACCGAACGTGGAGTGCCCGCTGGAGCCGCCGTGACCCCTGAGGTCGATGGAGAGGACGATAAACCCCTCCTCGACCAGGGGGCGGGTCATCTGTATGTACCACTCCTTGCTCCCGGTTATGCCGTGGGCGAAGACCACCGCCGGGGTCTTCCCCTTGACCCCCTCAGCCGGCTTCATCAACAGCCCGGAGATGGTGACCGGCTCATCTTCGTAGCCCTGCGTATCGAAGGTGACCTTCTCGTAGATGACTCCGGAGCGGGTCGCACCCTTTATCACGATGAACGAGACCACCAGGCACACCACGCCCAGAGCCAGCAGTATCATCCAGTTCTTTACCCGGCGTTCAGGGATGTACACTTCGTACTCGGCCGCCGGCTGCTTTCCCGCCCCCGCCGGTGGTGACGGTTGTTGCGTCCCCGTCTCACCTGCGCCTGTAGACTTCGGGGCTTGCCCCCGCCCGGCGCCATGGCCGGGAACGAAGGGGGTAGTTGGTTTCCCTCCGGTATCTCGGGGGTCTACATCCCGTCCCCTTATGCCATCGTTATCCCCAGCCAAGTCTCCTCCTGTCCGTCGCGCGTTGTGCGGAAGGACTCCCAAGTGCTCCTGTCAACCTGTATTCTACATCAGGCGCCACCACCCGAGAAAGAAGCGCCCTGACCCGAGACATACTCGCGGAGCAACCTCAACTATGTTACTTTTGTCAGGTGAAAAAGCAAAGTTTTAACGGGATTTCCAGGACACCGGAAGCGCCCGCGGATGTTGGGATAAAACAGCTGGGGTACTCATCACTTGCTGTCTTCCTGGCCGGTGAAACAGCCATAGTCGTAGGCACCCTGCTCTTCTTCTTCAACAGGGGCCTCGACTCCAACACCATCTTCATCTGCCTCGGCTGCACCATGCTGTTCTTTCTCTTGTTCACCATCGCGGCCTACATTTACACCAGGAACATCTGGAACAGGGTTTTTATCTCCGAGGACCGGCTGCTTTCCATATCCATGATATCCACCGACGCCATCTTCTCGGTGGATACCAACTTTATTGTTACCGCCTGGAGCAAGGGCGCCGAGAAGGTCTTCGGTTATTCACAGAAAGATGCCGTGGGGTCGAGCATCGCGATTATTCTCCCTGACGATTTCCTCAAGCACGACCAGGAAATGATGGACACCTTGTTCGAGAAGGGCATAATCCATCTGCACCGGAGCTTTCGCAAGACCAAGGACGGCAGGATCCTGCCGGTGGACATCTCGGCATCGACGCTGACGTTACCCGACGGCCAGGTGGCCGGTTTTCTTATCGCCATCCGTGATATCAGCAACCAGGTCAGGATGGAGAAAGAGCTCCGCGAGAGCGCCGAGCATCTAGAGGAGTCAAGGGAGCGGTACCGGAACCTGTTCGAGTCCTCCAACGACGGCCTGCTCTACCTTGGCCCCGACCGCCGCATCCTCCAGTGCAACAAGGCGTTCGCCGATATGCTGGAATACCCCCGCGACGAGCTGGAAGGCGTTTCGTTTCAGGATGTCACTCCCCCCGAGTGGCGAGCCGTCGATGACGACGTCTTCGCCAACCAGTTACCGGGGACGGGGCGTTCCGACGAGTACGCCAAGGATTTTATCAGGAAGGACGGGTCGCGGGTGCCGGTCCTCATCCGCGCCTGGATGGTCAGGGACAGCAAAAGAAACCCGATAGGTGCCTGGGTTATCGCGAGGGATATCAGCGAGCGCATGCAGTACGAGGACTTCATCCGGGAAACGATCGCGCGACTCGAGGACGCCTGCGATGAGCTCCAGGAAACCGACCGGCTGAATACCGAGTTTGTGGCGGTTGTCTCGCACGAACTGCGGGCACCCCTTGCCGCAATCCAGAGCAGCCTGGACACGCTGAAGAGCTTGCGGGAGAGCATGGGCTCTCCGGACGAGATAGAGCTCATGGAGATCCTCAGCAAGGGGATTCACCGCCTCTCCCACCTGGTGACCGACCTGATGGACTTAACCCGCATAGAGACCGGACAGCTCGGTCTTGATTCCTCGATAGTCAACGCCTCGGACATCACCTCGAGGGTCGCGGCTCTCTACCAGAGCAGCTTCAACGAGAAAGGGCTCGATCTAAGGCTCGAGCAACCAGACGGCCCTTGCCCGCTGGACTGCGACCCCCGGCGGGTGGAACAGGTGCTAACGAACCTCGTCGAAAACGCGCTCAAGTTCACCGAAGAAGGCGAGGTAGTCATAAGGCTGGAGCGCACCCCCAACCGGGTTATATACTCCGTTTCCGATACCGGCCCCGGGGTCCCGCCGGAACTCCACGAGAAGATCTTCGAGAAGTTCTACACCCCGAGCCTCCCCGAGAGCGGTAACAAGCCAGGGATCGGGCTGGGCCTTGCCATATCCAGGGGCATAGTGAAAGCCCACGGCGGGAGCATGTGGGTCGAGAGCCACGAGAACGCGGGCGTAACGTTCGCGTTTTATCTTCCAGGGGACCCCAACGTGCCATAGCAGCCGCCGCCAGCGTCGCCTCAGTCAGCCCGCTCCTTTGTTTCCAGTGCCAGGTCCATCCTGAGCAGCCGCCTGATTGAAGGCAACTCCGAGATTATCATCACCACGAACGTTGCGGCGATCACCAGCGCGATCGTCCCCCCCGAGAGGACGGTATCGGGAACGATCCTCTCCGACGTCAGCAACCTCTCCACCAGCACCCACTCCAGGAGCCACCCCAGGAGGATACCAGGCACCAGCGCGGCGCCAACCACCAGCACGGTCTCCATCGTGAGAAGAGTAAAAATCCTATCCCACCCCGCCCCCAGCGTGCGCACCGTTGCGACCTCCCGCCTTCTCTCCATGACGTTCACGGTTATCATGGTGAACATGATGGCGAAACCCATCGCGAACGCCATCACGTAGAAGATGATGAACAGGACCCTGACCGCTCCAACAAGCTCTTCGAAGATGCTCAGCGCCGTAGACCTTGTATAGACCTGGGAAACGCCCGGAAGCCCCCGCAACTCGGACGCCACGCTCTCCTCTTGGCCCTCGCTTACGCCGGCTACCACAACGTTGAAGAGGTCGCCCCCGGTTTCAACGCCCTGGCTCCGGAGGTACATCCCCGCCATGCGCTGGAGATGCCCCAGGTCTACGTAGCACGTTCCACCAAACGGCTCGGCCACGAAGCCGACAACCTCGAACGGCAGGGCGCGGTGGAAGGCCGGCTCGGCGGCCTGGAGGCCCGGCTCGAGGGAGCCAAGGTCGATGCTGATATTGACCGTATCCCCCAGCTTGACCCCAAGCACCTTGGTGATGCCGCGATTCAACAGTATCTCGCCGGGGCCCGGCTCAGCGCGGGAACCCGGGGTGGGGTAGCTCCCGTGAAAAGCGGTCCCCTCAAGGAACGCCTGCACCTGGACATCCTCGGACTCCCCCCCCGCCTCCAGCCTGGCGGGGAAGCTTATCATCGGCTCGGCTCCAGTAACACCTTGAAGCCCCTCGATCTCGTTCAGTTTACCCTCCCCCACCGGCCGAGAGAAGACCGCCGCGACGTCCCACTTGAGCACCCCGTGAAGGTGCTTGTCCACCGTGTAATCCAAGGAGTCCTTCGCCCCGCTCCCGGTGACCAGCAGGCACACCGTCGCGGCCACCCCCAGGAACGTCAACACGGTCCTGCTCCGGTTCCGCGCCAGGTTGCGCAGGGGAACGCGCAGCAACATCGGCAGCCTGCTGAACCTCGTGGACTCCAGCGGGTGATGCCGCTTGCCGACCCCCAGGGAGAGGCCCGCTTCGGTTCTCATCGCCTCCGCCGGCTTCATCTTGACCGAGTGCCACGCCGGCACCACGGCGCCGATGACCGAGAACAACAGGCCCGCGCACACCCCTGTCGCGACAATGCCGCCAAACAGTGACACCTTCACAAGCGGTATCTCCAGGATACCCGCGTACAGGTGAATGATGAGCCAGCTCAGGTAGTAACCACCGATCACTCCAAGCGCGCTCCCGGTGGCCCCCAGGACCACGCCGTAGCCGATATAGTGGACCATGAGAGATCGGCGGCTATAGCCGGTCGCCCGGGTAACTCCTATCTGGCGCTGCTGCGAGAAGATTATCAGGGTCATGGTGACGTAGAGCGCGAGAGAGGCGACTATCAGTAGCAGCAGGGCGAAGAACACGGCGATCTTCCCGAAGTCGTCCACCTCGAGCTTCAGCATGGCCGCAGCCGGCTCGTCGGACCCCGACCTCAGGCCCACCACGCCGTAGCGCTCGAGCGCCGAGCCGGCCTTCACCATCGTCCCCTCGAGCAGGTTCTGGTCGAAAACCCGCGCCACGTAGTCGTTCACCAGTCCCGGGGATCCGAAGATGCGCGCGCACTCCGAGTAGCTCACGAACACCACGCCGAACCGGGAGGGGTCGGCCACGTACTCCCCCCGGCCACCCACCAGCCTCAGGTACTCCGGGCTCACCACGGAGCCGGTTATCCCGAGGCTCACGTCCCCGTTGTCTCTCAGTAACCTGACGGTATCCCCCTGCTCGAGCCCGAACTCGCTTGCCAGGTGGTGCTCCACCATGCAACCGTTCTCCCCGCCGGGCGCCAGGTAGCTTCCCTCCTCCACCAGCACATCGTTGACGGACGGACGGCCCACGTCGGGGACGGAGATCACCCTAAGGGTAAGCTGCCTGCCCTCGACCTCGGCCAGGGTCTCGAGAGAGAGGCGGCCCTCGACCGCGCTGACGTTATCCAGGCTCCGGACCTGCTCCACCGATTCCACCGGCGCCGGGGAGACCTCAACCGAGAAATCCTCGTAACGGGTGAGCTTGTATATCTCTTCGATCGAGTCCCTCAGGTCGCGCTGCGCCAGCAGCGGGCCCAGGAACATCACGATGCCCAGCGCGACCACTATCACTATCGCCGACACCTGGGTCCAGTGTGTGGCGAGGTCCCTGACAAGTTTCTTGTTCAACTGGCTCATGTTTCTACCGGCCTAGGTGAGGTCTCGAATCGTGAATTATCATACTATACACAAGG
>JAHIPE010000099.1 GCA_018894655.1 Actinomycetota bacterium | reverse complement strand
TCGCCGACGTGCTCACACTAACCCGTTTTCTCATCGCGGGGTTCATCGTCGCGCTGGGGTTGTTTGTCGGCCCGCGGGCGATGGCCGCCGCGATTATCGCCACCATGTTCGGATGGGTGACCGATATAATGGATGGCCCCATAGCCAGGAGTTCGTGCTGCGGCGAGTCGTGGGTGTCCCGCCTGGATTTCATCGCCGACGTGACGATGGGATACTCGTTCTTCATCTTCCTGGTGGCCACGGGCCTGTTCCCGGTGCTCCCGGCGCTGCTCCTTGTGGCGGCAGCCGTCACCGTAGTAATAATGCGCCCCACCGAGGCGGTCATTCAGATAGTGACCGCCCCCATCTTCGCCCTGCCGGTGGTCCTCTCATTCCACGCCGGCCTGGTCATTGGAGCATGCTACACGGTATTCCTGCTGGCCCTGGCCGTATTCCGGTGGGACCACCTGGTCGCCGATGCCAGGCGTGCCCGCGCGGAGGCCGGAGGAGAGGGATGAGAGACTCCTGTTGCCCAGGCCTGTCTACCACCGGGGACTGACAGGGGCGGGCTCAAAATCTCTCGTAGTTGACCGTCCCGCCGGTCTCCAGAGAAGCGGTCATCGGTGGAGAGGAGCCCCTCCAGCCACTTCGTGTTGACGAGCGCTACGTCCATTGCTCGAATCTCCGGGTAATAACCTTGCCCCGCCGCCGGCCCGTGCTTATAACTCACATTCCCCACCCTTAGCGGGTCCTCACAGTGCAATTTCCGATCCAGGCGAAGAATCCTTTTCTCTTCAGCGATCGCCGGCTTTAATCAGCACTAATGGATGAAATGATCCCTTCCCCCCTCTGCTCCTTCCCCCCGCTGGGGGGAAGGTTGGGATGGGGGGCGTCTTGGGGAAGGTTGGGATGGGGGGCGTTGCCGTATTCCCACTTGAGACCCCGCGCCGTTCAACAGGGAAGACCTCCCGAGACGTTAGATATGGGCAAACCGGGTAATCGGATTTGTCTTACCCCCTCCCCAACAGCAACTCCTCGGTCAGGCCCAGGGCACGGACATACTGGTGTCGCTCCGGAGTCAACGGAGCGGTGAAGTGCCACGTGCCGTTCAACTCGACTACCAGCACCCCCTTGAACTTCGTTGTCATCATGAAGCTCGTAGGCTTCCGAGTCGGCTTCCTGTCCCAGCCTGGGATTGTAGAGTCGGTCCTCTTCAGGTATTCGCGCATCACGTGACACATGAGATTCCATACCAGGAGAGAGACCAGGAGGATGAAGCCCAGCACCTCGATGCGGTCAGGCCTCTTGAAGAAGATGTCGTTGACGATAAGCGGGTCCTTCAGGAAACCGAAGTTGCGCTCGATACCGTGCTGCTCCTTGTAGGCCGCGAGCACGTCCTGGGGTGAATGGGCCATATCTCCATCGGTGGGGGTGTTGGTCAGAAGAACGAAGCACCCCGCCGCCTCCCTGATATGTTCAACCTCGTCTTTTCGCTCGACCACCTCTCCATCGAGCACAAATCTTACCTTCGACACCTTTCGCTCCCCGTTCTTCGGGGGTCTGCCCCGGCAGTAGGTCACCTTCTCCGCGACCGTGCATTCACAGTAGTGGAGGAGCGACCTGTCACCGCACAGCTTCCCGGCCGCGGCCTCCGCGTCCTCCCGGCAGAAGTACTCGGTCTTTACCGACTCCTTCAGTATCCCTTCTGACATCTCCCGCGACTCGGAGAGCAAACGCTTGAGCTTTTTCTGCCTGCGCTTGTCGTGGGCGTCGGAATGAACCACGATTGCCCGGTAGCCTTTCTCACCGATGTTGACGGTCATCTCGCAGACGCGGTACTTCGCGGCCTTTCGGCTTCCCGATGGCCGCGCCGTCGTCTCGACTTCTCTCCACTCCCCCCCTCACCGCGTCGGTGACCACCCTGTCGGTCTCCTTGTAGGAGAAGGGCAGCCTGGTGATGAAGAGGTTGTCGCCGATGGCTTTCAGGTTCTTGGGCGTGACAAAAGCCGAATCGGATATGTAGACGAACGCTCCCTCCCCGAGGCCGTGTTTGGCCATGTGCTTCGACAGGTTTGTTAGCACGGCATTGTTGATGGTCTTGTCCGACTCGTTCCCGGACTCGCAGCCTCCCATGATTGGGATGTTTCTGTGGATACAGAGCATCTTCACCAGGAACTGCTTGAGGTCGGGCCTCCTGTCCTTGCTGTGCCCGTAGGTTACGGAAAGCTCGTCATCATCGCTATCGTCGCACATAGGGTAGTCCCCCCACACGCTCACCGAGGTCGCGTCGAAGTGCGTATGCCGCACGTCCACATCCAGGGGATGAGCCATCGCCGCGCGGAAAGCTACCTGGCTGAAGAGCTGCTCCGTCCCCGCTTCGTAGATGGCGTCCATGGCGTGGCCGAGTGTCGTGTCGTTGAACGCTGTCGAAGGGATATTCCTGCCCAGGAGCAGGCCTGTGTCCACGGACTCGGCGAACCTCTCCAGCCGGTAGAGAGGGCTCCTTCCCGAAAGGGTGTCCAGCACCATGAACTGGACCACGGTTCCAACATCTACGGCCATCTCTGTCGGAACGGCGGCGTTGACAGTTTCCGCAAGTCCGATCTTCCTCAGGAACGCCGCCACCACGGGCAGGTGTCCCGCCTGACTTATGTTCATCCCCTCAAGCATTTCCCTGACATCGCTCATCTGTCGCCCCCCTCTTTCGAAAGACAGCTGTTGACGGCACGTTGTATCTCTACTATGATACAAGTATGAGCACAAGTCAAGCAAGGATAGAAGCCCAGATATCCGGTATCAAGAAGAGCCTGATGGAGCTTGGTCGCATACACCCTGGTTCCCTGTCAAAGCAGAAGCGCACGCGCGGAGGTGAGTACCACCAGTTGAGCTACAGCCACGGGGGCAGGGGTTACACGAGGTATGTAAGGCCCGAGGATGTTCCTGAGGTCACACGGATGCTTCGGAACTACCGGAGATTCCGGGAGCTCATCAGTAGATGGGTTCAGCTTGAAATCGAGTTGGACAAGCTCAGGCGTGAAGAAAGCCGATCGAAGAAGAGCTGATCTCGCGGATCTGGGAAAATAGATGAAAAGCGACGGTCAGGGGTGGGGAATGTGAGTCATATCCTCCCGTAGCCGGGAAGCAGGCCGAACATCCTGTCCCCCATGAGTGGGGAGAGAACGGGGTAGAGACGCACGCCGGTCCAGGTGGCCCGCTTGAGGAGCCACATCGGGACGTGGCGGTAGATGGTGGAGACCAGGAAGCCCCGC
Source organism: Actinomycetota bacterium (assembly GCA_018894655.1). Lineage (GTDB taxonomy): Bacteria > Actinomycetota > Geothermincolia > Fen-727 > Anoxymicrobiaceae > JAHIPE01. Next base: position 867 of record JAHIPE010000099.1, on the reverse strand, counting down.
CTGTAGTTCCTGTTGACGCGGGCGAACTCGGCCAGCGCCCCGTGGTGGTCCCGGACGGCCATCGCCGCGATCTTCCCGGAGACGAACGCCCCGTGGACGCCGAACAGCAGGAAGGGGTCTATCGTCCCCGACAACGTGCCGGATAGTATGTAGTTGCGGGCGAAGAGCCGGGGGTTCGAGGGGCACTCCACCGGGAGGGCGCCGATGCTGACGGCGTCCCAGGTGTCGAAGTATATCCCGTCGTTCTCCTCGAGCTGGCGCTGGAACCGCTCCCTTACCGAGACATCCAGCGGCTTCCCCCGCGAGAACAGGACCGCCCCGCAGGCGCCGTTCACCCGCGAGTAGAAGGCGTAGTCCCGGGTGTACTCATCGAAGTAGATGATGACAAAGGGATCCAACCGGTCGGTTTCGCCCATCGCGATGTAGCCGTACACCGGGAGATGGGGCACCTTCAGGGCCTCGAACGACTCGCCGAAGAGACCGGTGGCGATAATGCTGTCGGGGGGCAGCTCGTCGAAGTCGGTCACGGTGTCGTTGAAACGGAACTCGACCCCCTCGGATAAGGCGAGCTCGTACAGGAAGACATCCAGGGAGGTAGAGCGAGGCCCCCGCTCTACCAGGTACACCGGGACGTTCCCGGAGAACTTGAGGTCGAAGGTCCTCCCGTACATATGGTTGCGAACGTCCTCGAGTGGCACCGCCGCCGGGGAGACGTCTATCCCGGTGTAGGCGCGGAGGCGTTCCAGGTTGATGGGGGTACCGTCCCCAATGTTGATGACCTTTTCCTCGAGGCCCTTGATGTCGGTCGCGCCGCCGACCTCGCCGCGCCTCTCCCTGACCAGGACGCTGTACCCGTCCCGGGCCAGG
>JAHIPE010000098.1 GCA_018894655.1 Actinomycetota bacterium | reverse complement strand
TATCTCGGCCATTCCCTCATCTGCGACCTCTAGATTGGTAGGGCACCCCGGGTTAAGGCAGACTTCGAACCGCTTGTCCCCCTCGATCTCCAGCCTTATGCGCGGGTTTCCGCACTTACCGCAGCTCTCCCCCACCGCCGTCATCTCGCCGCTCTGGGGCAACTGCAACGTGTACTTGCACTTGGGGAAGGCGCTGCACCCGGCAAACCGATTACCGGACCTGGACGCCTTCCTTACCGTCATGTCCTTGCCGCAACAGGGGCAAGCGCCCAGGACGGCTCCCCTCATCCCTTCCTTGATCTCCCTTGAGATCTCCTCCTTGCGCTCCTCCATGATCTTGAGAATACCGTCCAGGATCTCCCGTGACCTGTCAACGACCTCTTCGAACGACTGCTGGCCCTCGACAATGGAGTCCATGTCCTGCTCCAGCTGAGCCGTCATCTCCGGGGTGGTAACCATGGTGGCATGCCGCTCGAGCGTCCCCGCGACCGCGATGCCGGTTTCACTGGGCTTGAGCGGGTTGCCGGACGCGTACCCGCGGTCAATCAGGCCCTGGATGATGTTATGCCGGGTCGACTTGGTCCCCAGGCTCAGTTCCTCCATCTTCACAATTAGCTTGCTCTGCGTGTACCGCGCCAGCGGCTGTGTTTGCTTCCCTTCGATCTCCTTGTCCACCACCCGGACCATGTCGCCTTCGCTCAAGTAAGGCAGCTCGTCGTCCTTCTTGCGGGTATAGTGGTAATAACGCAGGAACCCCTCATCCAAGATCACGTCCCCGCGGGCGATGAACGGCTCACCCACGATGTCCAACTCGATCCTGGTGGACCGGGCCAGGGCGGGGTCCGAGAGCGTCGCCATGAACCGCCGTGCCACCAACTCGTAGACCTTCCACTCGGGCCCCTTGAGCTTGCCCTTTACCGCCGCCCCGGTCGGGTATATCGGCGGGTGGTCGGTTGAGCGCTTCTTGCCCCGGGTGGGCGATAGCTTTTTCTTCTTCAGCAGTTCGCCTGCCAGCGGTCCAACCACGTCGGCGCCACTGATAGACCGCAGGACCTCGCGCAGGTCCAGCGACTCCGGATATACCGTGTTGTCAACCCTTGGGTAGCTGATAATACCCCTGGTGTACAGGCCCTCGGCAATTCTCATCGCCCGGGCCGGCGATATCTTGAGGCTCGACGCCGCCGCCAGGAACGAAGTGGTGTTGAACGGCGCCGGGGGCTTCATCCTCCTCTCCCTGGTCATAACCGAGGTGACCTTCCCCTCTTCGGCGACATGATCGAACGCCGCCCGAGCGGCGTCTTCCTCGGTGAACCGCTCGGTCTTATGGCAGGCAGTGAACCGATCGCCGTCTCGTTCACACACCGCGCTGACAACCCAGTAATCCTCCGGCACGAACTCCTTTATTTCCTGCTCCCGGTCAACCAGCAGGGCCAGCGTCGGACTCTGTACCCGACCCGCCGACAGGAACTTCTGCCCCCCCCTGTTGGTAGCCAGCGAGATGAACCTGGTAAGCGCGGCGCCCCAGATGAGGTCTATATCCTGCCTGGCCTCTCCGGCCCGCGCCAGGTTCTCCTGGAGGCGGCCGGTGTTGACGAACGCCTGCTTTATCTGGGACTCGGTTAGAGCAGAGAAAAGGGCCCTGCTGAAGCTGACGTCGGGTTTGACCTGCTTGATGAGCCCCATAATGTCGAACCCTATGAGCTCACCCTCCCGGTCGTAGTCGGTAGCTATCACCACGCTATCGGCGTTACGTGCCAGCTTCTTCAAGCTGGTGACGAGGGCCTTATCGATCGGGATCTTCACGATCTTCGCATTGAGAAGTTCCCTGGGTTCCACCTGCCGCCACTTCTGGTACTCCTCGGGGAAATCTACCTCCAGGATATGCCCGCGCATGCCGATGCACTTGACCTCCTCTCCGTTCTCGTTGAAGGCGTAGACGGTGCTCTTGGGGCCCCCCTCGCGTTTCGCCTTGCCGCCGGAGAGTATATCGGCGATTCGCCTGGCTGTCTGGTTTTTCTCGGTTACGATTAACTTCATGGCAAAAGAGTCTACAAGATAGCGGGAGAATCGGTCAATCATCCACCTGCCGGCAACTAGTGCCCCGTCTCATAGATACAATGGCATTCGAACGCCGCTCCCGTCCGCTCCTGCTACGTTCCGCTCCCTGCGCCGTACTCAGTGAGTACGCCTCAGTCGCGCGCCTTGCCGGCGCGGCGCATCGACGCTCTCGGTGCGTCACCGTACCTATGAGACGGGACACTGGCCCCCGGGGAGAGGAGACTACTTGATGAAAAGCGGGACGAAAAGCAGTGAGACTATCGTCATTACCTTTATCAGGATGTTCATCGAGGGCCCCGCGGTGTCCTTGAAAGGATCTCCCACCGTATCGCCGACGATCGAGGCTGCGTGGGTGGGACTGCCTTTTCCACCCAGCTCCCCCCCCTCGATGTACTTCTTGGCGTTGTCCCAGGCTCCACCGGTGTTAGCCATCATCACCGCCAGGATGAAGCCTGTGGCAAGCGCCCCCGCCAGGAAGCCCGCCAGCGCCTCCTTCCCCAGGAGCAGGCCCATCAGCAAGGGGACCGCAATCGCCATCGCCCCGGGCAGGAGCATCTCGTAGATGGCGGTCTTGGTGGTCATATCGACACACTTGTTGTAGTCGGGCTTCGCATCGGGCTGGCCCTCCTTGAGCCCAGGTATCTCCCGGAACTGCCGGCGTACCTCTTCCACCACCGCGAACGCGGCTCGCCCCACCGCATTCATGGTCAGCGCGCTGAAGATGAACGGCAGTACCGCCCCCAGGAGCAGTCCGGCCACGAACTTGTAGTCGCCTACGATATCTATCGTTGTCAGGCCGGTCACCTGGGCGTAGGCGGCGAAAAGCGCCAGTGCGGCGAGTGCGGCGGAGCCGATGGCAAACCCTTTACCGATGGCGGCGGTGGTATTGCCCACGGAGTCCAGCCCGTCGGTTATATCCCTGACCTCGGGGTCCAACTTCGCCATCTCGGCGATGCCGCCGGCGTTGTCGGCCACCGGCCCGTAAGCATCCACCGAAACCACCATCCCTGTGGTGGCAAGCATCCCCAGCGCGGCGAGGCCTATGCCGAAGATGCCGCCCCCGCCGGGGATAATACGGTTGCCGGTGACGAAAGCGACCCCCATCGCGATGACCACCATCACTATGGGTACGGCGGTGGATATCATTCCCGCCGCCATCCCCCTGATTATCACCGTTGCGCTGCCGGTCTGCGCGGACTTCGCTATCTCCTTAACCGGCCTGAAACTGTCCGATGTGAAGTACTCGCTCACCAGGCCTATCGTCATCCCGGCCACGATGCCCATCGCTACCGACCATACGAAGCCGATGTACACCCAACCCAGTATCCCCCAGATAATGAAGAAAGCCGCAACAACAACCATTGCCGCGGTAATATAGGTGGCCCCGGTCAGGGCGCGCTGGGTGTGCTCCTCTTTCTTGGTTCTCACCAGGAACGTGCCTGCCACCGAGCACAGTATCCCCGCGCCGGCGATCGCCAGTGGCAGTATCATCGCCATAGACCCGAGCTTCTGGTACACCAATCCCGAGGCCGCGATCGCCATGGGGGCGATTATCGCCGCCACGTATGACTCGTACAGGTCCGCGCCCATACCGGCCACGTCCCCTACATTGTCACCCACGAGGTCGGCGATCACCGCGGGGTTCCGGGGGTCGTCCTCGGGAATGCCCGCCTCCACCTTCCCCACGAGGTCGGCTCCCACGTCGGCGGCCTTGGTGAAAATCCCGCCGCCCACGCGGGCGAAAAGGGCCACGCTGCTCGCCCCCAGTGAGAACCCCAGCAGGATATTGACCGAGTCGTAGAGCCCGAAGACAACCTCCAGCACTATGTAGCACGCGGTCAGGCCCAGCAGGCCCAGGCCCGCAACGGTCAGGCCCATCACCGCGCCGCTGCGAAACGCGACACGGAGTGCGGCGCCCACGCCGGTGCGCGCCGCCTCGGTTGTCCTACTGTTGGCGCGGGTTGCTATGCTTAGTCCCACGTAGCCTGCCGCCAGCGAGAGCAAGGCGCCGAGGGTGTAGCAGATCGCTATCATCCAGCCGTTCTGGTCTCTCAGCGCGATGGTCACCAGCAGGATCATCAGTATCATGAACAGCCCGATGTAGCGGTACTCGCGGTACATGAAGGCCACGGCCCCCTCCTGTATCGACTTCGATATCTCCCGCATCCGCTCGTTGCCGGCATCGGTGGAAAGCACCAGGTAGGCAAACAACACCGCGACCGCAAGACCTGCTGCTGAAGCCCCCACCACCGCGTAAGGTACCCAGTTGGACATTAAAGCCTCCCTTTTTCAGTAACAACTGCTACTCACTGTAAAACATTGTGATTATATTGAGCAACAGAGAAATCCGCAAGTCGAAGATTCGATTTCTACTTCCGCAATCGCTTCGCTCCCCGCTCTCTGATAGACTCAACTCGTAGTCGTCAGTGGATAAAAAGTTCCCGGCGGAGGTGCTGCATTGATATCTGAGAGGTCCTCCCGCCTCCCTCCCTTCTACGTGATGGAGATCCTCGAGAAAGCGCACGAGTTGGAGAGGGAAGGCGCCGAGGTCGTACACCTGGAGATAGGCGAACCTGACTTTGACACGCCGGAGCCTGTCAGGGAAGCGGCGTTCCGCGCGCTTCGTCAGGGGATGACCCGGTATACCCACAGCCAGGGCATACCTCCCCTCCGCGAGGCGATCGCGGACCAGTACCACGAACGGTACGGGGTAACCGTGTCCCCGGACAACATCATCGTGACCAGCGGCACCTCCCCCGCGATGATCCTGGTATTCGGCGCCCTGCTGAACCCGGGGGAGGAGATAATCCTCTCCAACCCCTGCTACGCGTGTTACCCCAACATCGTGGAGTTCATCGGCGGGACCGCGCGTTACGTTGATGTCTTCGAGGAGGACGGCTTCAACTACCGGCACGACAAGGTCCGCGAGCAACTGGGGCCGGCGGTGAAAGGGGTTGTTAACAGTTCACTGTTATGATGACATATGTGTAGTATCAGGATATTATATACACATGAGGGGAGGTGAAGCGGTTTCATCTTCTTCTCCGCCAAAGACCCCTTCCTTCAGGTGGAGGATACGGGCGGGTCTTTCTGTCCTTCTGGTGTGGTATAATTTAACCACGGGTAAGGCACCTTGAAAGACCAATAGCGGGTTGTAACAAAAAGGTTGTTGCGTAAAATTGGCAACCGCCCAGTCGGCGTGAAAGAAGTTGAATCAGCTGGTATACGGCTCGCCGGGAGTTCCCCGGAGAGGGTAAACGGACGTGGAGGGGACGTAAGACCTGTTGGTCTCAGCAGGCAGACCTCGATGAAGCGTCAATCAGAAGAGATGGCATAGAATGCCATATTCTGAGGAACGGTAATGATCAACTCCCCTTCCAACCCCACCGGGATCGTGCTCTCCGCGGGCGAGATAGAAGACCTGGTCAGGGCCGTGGAGGGGAAAGCGTACATCATCTCCGATGAGATCTACCACGGGCTGGTCTACGAGGGCCGAGAACACTCGATCCTGGAGTATACCGACAGGTGCTTCGTGCTGAACGGGTTCAGCAAGCTGTACGCCATGACCGGGTGGCGCCTGGGGTACGTCATCTGCCCGCCCGGGTTCGTGCGCGCCGTGCAGAAGATCCAGCAGAACATCCTGATCTGCGCGAACTCGTTCGTCCAATGGGCCGGCATCGCAGCCATCAAGGAGACCGCCCTGTACGTCCGGGAGATGGTCGAGACCTACAACCGCCGCAGGATATTCCTGCTCGGCCGGTTGAAGGCGATGGGGTTCGGGATCGAGGTCGATCCCACCGGCGCGTTTTACATCCTCGCCAACGCCCGGAGGTTCACCACGGATACGTACCGCTTCTGCCTGGACGTCCTCGAGGCCGCTCGCGTAGCGATCACGCCGGGAATAGACTTCGGGAGCGGGGGGGAGGGGTACGTGCGGTTCTCCTATGCCAACTCCCTTGCTAACATCGGGGAAGGTACCGAGAGGCTCGAGCGGTTTCTAGACGAACGGGAGGAGTAGGTGAGCGGTAAAACCATGTTGGTAGATCTCAGCGTGCCCATCGAGGAGTCGGAGAGCGAGCCCGTGAGGCCGGTGATCGACCGGCAGGGCCACCAGGCCGGCGCCGCTGTGATGTCTCAGATCTTCGGTGTCCCCCCCGAGAACCTGCCGGAAGGGCTTGGATGGGCCAACGACAACATCACGCTGATCACCCACGCGGGCACGCACCTCGACGCCCCCTGGCACTACGCCCCGACGGCGGGCGGCGAACGGGCGATGACCATTGACGAGGTTCCCCTGGATTGGTGCTTCTCTGACGGCGTGGTGCTCGACATGCGCGAGAAAGCCGACGGCGAACGCAACACCGCCGGGGACGTGGAGGGAGAGCTCGAGCGAATCGGTCACGAGATAAAGCCCCTCGACATCGTCCTGGTCATGACCGGGACCGACAGGTACTGGGGAAGCCCCGAGTACATCACCCACGGGGCCGGGATGACATGCGAATCGACCCTCTGGCTGATAGAGCGCGGCGTGAAGGTGATGGGGATTGACAGTTGGGGGTTCGACCGCCCGTTCTCGAGCATTATAGACGAGTACCGCCGGACGGAGGACCCGTCGATCATCTGGGAGGCACACTACGCCGGCCGCCAGGCGCCTTACTGCCACCTGGAGAAGCTGGCCAACCTGGACAGGCTGCCGCCCCACGGGTTCAAGGTCGCCTGCTTCCCGGTAAAAATCACCGGAGCCAGCGCCGGCTGGTGCCGGCCCGTCGCTATCATCTACGATTAGGAGCAATTATGGAACTGGGGAGCATCTTCGAATACGCGAATAGTGTGCTTGGGCAAGAGAACGAGGCGCGGGAGCAGGGGCTGAAGCTATCCCGGGAGTGCATAAGGTTCTCGGCGAACTCCATTCGCGCGGTCCACCGTGGCGACAGTGACGAGTCGATCGACCTCCGGCGGAAGGCCGCGGACACTCTCTCCCGCGCGCAGGGCGCGCTGGCGCCTTACCCCCGCATATACAACGCGGGTTTCCTCCAGGACGCCGAGAAGGAGTACACAGAGGCCGCGGCCACCTTCGCCCTGGTCCAGGGCGACCCCCTGCCTATGCCCGAAGACCTGGGGGTGGACATCGCCCCCTACCTGAACGGTCTCGGCGAGGCGGCGGGCGAACTGCGGCGCCACGTGCTTGACCTTGTACGCACAAACAAGCTCGAAAGGGGCGAGGAGCTCCTGGGCACCATGGATGACATCTACTTTCTCCTCGCCTCCATCGATTACCCCTCCGCTATGACCGGGGGCCTGCGCCGGACCAACGACATGGTGAGGGGCGTCCTCGAGCGCACACGGGGAGACCTGACCACGGCAATCCGCCGTGATGGCCTGGAGCGGACCATCAAGGACCTCGAGGAGAAGCTGGACGGTTAAAACGCAAGATGGTGCCTGGTACAATCTTGCGTTTTGTCTGACCGCCGTTTGGCTACGGGATGTCGCAGACCATTACCGTCATGTCGTCCCTCGCGTCCCCGTCACAGAACTCGAGTACGTTCTCAATCAAGGCTCCGGTGAACTCATCCGAGGGCAGGCCCCGGTGCGAGGCGATAAACCTGTTCAACCTCTTCGGCCCGTAGAGCTTGCCCTTGCTGTTCTGCGCGTCTATCAGCCCGTCGGTGAAGAGAACCAGTCGCTCCCCCGGGTTCATCTTGCGCTTCCTCACATCGAGGTCGGCACGCGAGAATATCCCCAGAAGCGACCTTTCCTCGGATGGCAGCGGAGTCGGCGTCCTGTCCTCGGCGCCTATACAGAGAGGTTCCTCGTGCCCCGCGCTTGTGTAGCTGAGCGTCATCGTGGGAAGGTCGAGAACACCGAAGAAAACCGTGACGAAGTTGTCGGAGCGATTGGTCATGTACAGGTTCTGGTTAACGTGCTCCATGATCTTCAGTATCTTGTTCTGCTCACGTGCCTCAACCCTGAGGGCGCTCATGGCCATCGTGGCGAACAGGGCCGCGCCGACCCCCGAGCCGGACGCGTCGCCCACCACCAGGAACACCTTGTCCCCGTGCCACCAGTAGTCATACCAGTCCCCGCCGACCACCTTCGCCTGCTGCTGCACGGCGACCACGTTGACGCCGCCGACGAAAAGGCGGTCGCGGGGGAGGAGGCTGCTCTGAATCCCCGAGGCGATGTCCATCTCCCTCTGCATGAGGGCGAAGTCCTCGAGCTCCTTCTGCTGGCTGATGTCGCGATAAATCGCCACCACGTTCTCGACGTTCCCGTCGGGGTCGAATATCGCGGCGAACGTCCCTCCCGCGGGAATCTTCTCCCCGGACCTGGTAACAATCTCGCCCTCGCTGTATGCGACCTGTTCACCCGTGAAGACCTTTCGTATGTCGCAATCAACCTCCGTCTCCCGCCCCAGGCCGAACAACACCTCGTAGCAGCTGCGGCCCCGCGCCTCCTCCTGGTTCCAACCTGTCATGAACTCGGCGGCGGGGTTCACAAGAACCACCTTCATGTCCTTGTCTATCACCAACACCGCGTCAGGGGTGGCCTTCAGCACCGCTTCGCTCTTCTCGCGCTCTCGGTACAGCCTCTCGCTGACCTCCGCGTTCTTGATGGCCAACTGCTGCTGGAAGAGCTTCTCC
>JAHIPE010000008.1 GCA_018894655.1 Actinomycetota bacterium | reverse complement strand
TTTCTTCGAACTCCTTTTCCGGAGAACTTAGAAGTTTCAGTTGGACGGTTCGGGACTCTTTGACTTTCACAGTAGTATAAGTATCTAATATGGTGGGAGTATTGTCAAAGAAGGGGCGGACGCTTCTCCTCCCCGCCCTCATGGACGGGGTCTCCGAAGCGAAGAGAGGATGAAAACATCCTCCACGTCCAGGACATCGTCGAACCCGTCCTCGTAACCCGGTGCAACCACACGTGCATCCTGCGGACAGGACTTCAGCTTCTCGATGAGTTCGCTCACTTTCATGACTGTACCTCGAAACCCAGCGCGGCCAGGTTATTACGGATTGCTTCTTCATGCCGGTGCGATTCTTCAAACTGCCTGCTCAGTTGAGAAGTAAGGCGCCCCATCTTTTCCTCGAACGGCTCGTCGTCCTCTTCAACTTCAGCCGCGCCGACGTACCTGCCTGGGGTAAGGATGTAGTTGTGGTGGCGGATGTCTTCCAGTGTGGCGGCCTTGCAGAAGCCGGGGACGTCCTCGTACTCCTTATCGCAGTCCTCATCGCCCCGCCAGGCGTGGTAGGTATCGGCTATATCACGGATGTCTTCATCGGTCAGTTCACGGTGGACGCGGTCGATCATTGTGCCGAGCTTGCGGGCGTCTATGAAAAGGGTCTCGCCCCCGCGGTCACGGAAGCGGCCGTTTTTCTTGTCCCGGGCGATGAACCAGAGGCATACCGGTATCTGCGTAGAGTAGAAAAGCTGACCCGGGAGGGCGACCATGCAGTCCACCAGGTCGGCTTCGATGATGTTCTTGCGGATTTCTCCCTCGCCTGACTGGTTGGAGCTCATGGAACCGTTCGCGAGAACAAACCCAGCCAAGCCGTTTGGCGCCAGGTGATGGATGAAGTGCTGCACCCATGCGAAGTTTGCGTTGCCCTTCGGCGAAACCCCGTACTTCCAGCGCACATCGTCCTGGAGGCGTTCGCCTCCCCAGTCGCTATCGTTGAAGGGGGGATTGGCAAGGACGTAGTCGGCCTTCAGGTCTTTGTGGAGATCCCTGTGGAAACTGTCCGCATGCTCAGGGCCAAGGTTTACGTCGATGCCCCGGATGGCAAGGTTCATCTTGGACAGACGCCATGTGGTGTTGTTCGACTCCTGGCCGTAGATGCTGATGTCGCCCAGATGTCCACCGTGCGCTTCGACAAACTTCTCACTCTGTACGAACATACCGCCCGAACCACAGCACGGGTCATAGACCCTGCCCTTATACGGGGCAAGCATCTCGACAAGAACCTGAACTACGCATCGGGGTGTGTAGAACTGTCCGCCCTTCTTCCCCTCCGCGCTCGCGAACTGCGCGAGGAAATACTCGTAGACCCGGCCGAGGATATCCTTCGAGCGGTTCTCGGCGTCACCGAGACCAATGGTTCCGATAAGGTCTATCAGTTCGCCGAGGCGCTGCTTGTCCAGGGCCGGTCGCGCGTAGTTCTTTGGCAGAACACCTTTCAGGTTCCTGTTATCCCGCTCTATCGCGTCCATGGCGTCGTCTACCATCTTGCCTATGGTCGGCTGCTTGGCTTTCGCCTGCAGGAACTCCCAGCGGGCTTCCTTCGGGACCCAGAAGATGTTGAAAGCCTGGTACTCATCCGGGTCCTCGGGATCCGCTCCCTGGTCCGTTTCGGCAACGAGTTTCGCGTGGTGTTCCTCGAAAGCGTCCGAGATGTACTTCAGGAAGATGAGACCAAGAACTACATGCTTGTACTCGGCGGCATCCATGTTGCTGCGCAGCTTGTCGGCTGCCTCCCACATCTTGGCCTCGAAACCCAGGGTCGCGCCGTTGTTTCCGCTCCTATTGTTCCGAGGTTTCTTTCCTCGCGCCATAAACACTCCTAATAGGTTCTACATATCCGCCGCTTCAAAGTATTCTATCAAGACCCTGGGACGTCAACTACCCCGCCCTGAAGGACGGAGCTTGGGCCTGCCCTCCGCCTCAATTCCCCCGAGAAGGGGCTTTGGCATCGACGGACGGCCCTTCGGGGCCGGTTGACTGCGGCCCGCTTCTTCGAGGACCTGCCTCGAAGAAGTCGCCTTCGAGAGTGTGTTCCCGGCGGCGACCAGATCAGAGTTGTTCCCGTAACCGCACGAAAGGCATTTGAAAGACCTCCCTTTCCGGTTGTCTTTCTCCGTGTACCCGCACCTCGGGCACTCGCGGGAGGTGTTCCGGGGGCTCACCAGGA
>JAHIPE010000097.1 GCA_018894655.1 Actinomycetota bacterium | reverse complement strand
TGCGCCTCGGATCCGCTGTACGTCCTGCCATCGCTCACACCGTCGTTCTACCGGCTGTTCCATACCGCGGAGCAATCTTCCGGCATCACGCTGCCGGTTATGGAACTGTCCGCCCGGTGATAGACGGGGCGATGCCGGCGGCGGCCCAACTGTGGCCCGCCCGTCCGGCGCCGGGTGATTCGGGGGTGCCCGGCCTGTTCTTCGCCGGAGACACGGTGGGGTACCTGGCAGGGGACATTGCCTTCAGGTCGGCGTCGATGTGCGCCCCCGAGGTCCTTTCCTGCATCGGTTAGTGGGCGAAAGGAGATAGTGGAGGAGTCGCGATGGAGACCATGGAGTCAATAAGGGAAAGGCGGAGCGTAAGGGAGTACACAGGAGAACCGGTGAGCTCGGAGGAGCTCGACCGGTTGCTCCAGGCCGCGCGGTGGGCGCCCTCGGGGCTCAACAACCAGCCGTGGAGGTTCATGAAGGTAACCGACCGCTCCTTGATAGACGGACTGTCCGAGCTGACGAAGTACCGGGGGGTGGTGTCGGGGGCGGAGGCGCTGATAGCCGTTTTCCTCGACCACCAGGAGATGTATGACCGGACCAAGGACCTGCAGTCGAGCGGCGCGGCCCTCCAGAACATGCTGCTGGCGGCGCACGACATGGGGCTGGGAGCGTGCTGGCTGGGGGAGATACTGAACAGGCGGGAGGAGGCCGAGGAGTTGCTGGGGGTCTCCGGGGACCTCGAGATGGTGGCGGTGGTGGCGCTGGGCCGTCCGGTGGCCCGGGAGAGGGCCGGGGTGAGGCATCCCATGGAGGACCTGCTGATCCCCCCGCCCACGCGGTAGACGCGTGCGGGTCCATTTGCAAACGCTGGAAAGGTGACCCCCCATGACAGTCTCTATCGTCTGAACCGAACGGGCGGAGGATGTCAGGCGAGCGGTGGAGTTGCTGGGGGGATGGAGAGGAGTGACCTCACCATCATCGACGGGATAGTGGGGATGGACGGCATCGGCGGGCCCACCCGGGGGGACACGGTTGAGATCGGTGTCATAGTCGTGGGAGATAATGTGGTCGAGGCCGACCGGCGCGCTGGATAAGAAAGTATAATAATACGACAGATGGCAGTGCCGGCGACGGCCGCGTGGCGGGCGGGCCCGCGTGGGGCCGTCGTGGAGTAAAGGGAGAGAGAGTTGTCCGCGGACCTGTTCTTGCGCTGTAGCGACGAGATAAAGAGGAAGTACCTGTCTTTCCCCGGGCTCACCCGGGAGTACCAGGCCGTGCTGGGCGGGGATATGGAGTACTCGGCCGTGGACCTGGAGACCACCGGGTTCGATCCAGAGCAGGACCGGATCATCGAAGTGGCCGCCCTCAGGGTGGTCGGTGGCGAGATCACCTCCCGTTGCGGCTCTCTCATCAACCCCGGTTGCCCTATACCGCCTTTCGTCACGCGGCTTACCGGCATCGACGACCCGATGGTGAGTGACAGCCCCGGGATCGAGGAGTTCATGGATGAGCTTGCCGGGTTCCTGGGCAACAGCACGGTGGTCGCCTACTCGCAGCTGGAGGAGAATTTTCTGGGAAGCCTGTATCCCCGGATGGGCCTCGGCCGATTCACCAATCCGTACGTAGACGCCATGGACCTCGCGGTGATGCTTCTCCCGTCTCTCCGCGGACACCGCCAGGTGGATATCGCCTCGATATGGGATATCGATGCGGGGCAGGCCCACCGGGCCTCAGATGACGTCCGGACCCTGGTGGGAGTCTTCGAGGCCCTGCTCAACGGGCTCTACAACATGCACCTTCCAGTGCTCAGGGCCATGGTGGACCATGCCCCGGCCCAGGGGGGAGGTTTTTCCATCCTGCTGGGCAGGGTGCTCGAGGAGCGGTCCGGCGGGAGGCGCGTCGGCCCTTTGAAGATCGGCGACATCACCCTGAGAGACAGGAAATGGGAGGACATACCACCGCTCGAAGGCGATCGGTCATTCGAGACGGTGACCGCTGACGAGGTCACCTCCTTCTTCGGGGCCGAGGCCCCCCTGGCGTCCCAGTTCAGCGACTACGAGCAAAGGGACGAGCAACTGGAGATGGCGGAGCTTGTCAACCGGGGGTTCGCGGACGGGGAGATCATGCTCCTGGAGGCGGGGACCGGTACCGGGAAGTCCCTTGCCTACCTGGTGCCCGGTGTCCTGTGGGCCCGCGCTACCGGTCTACCTGTGGTGGTCTCGACAAGGACGCTGAACCTCCAGGACCAGCTCTACACCAAGGACCTCCCCCTGTTGGAGAGCGCGATGGGCGATGGACACTTCCGGTACTCCGTCCTGAAGGGGTACGGGAACTATATATGCCTGCGCAAGCTTCAGAACCTGGTGAACGGCAATAAGAAGCTTGCCAAGGAACAACTGGGGATACTGGGGATGCTCTTGAACTGGGTGACGGAGAGCGAGACCGGCGATGTCTCGCTGTTGAACGTGTCTCACCTCCGGCGGCTTGACCAACAGGTGCTGGCCAACCACCGTGAGTGTCCCGGCGGGCGTTGCCCGTTCGCCCGCAGCGGCGATTGCTTTTACCGGAGGGCAATGTACAGGGCGAAGCGCTCGCATATCGTGGTGGTCAATCACTCCCTTCTGCTGACCGGCGTCAACGTGCCGTTCAAGAACGCGGTCATCGACGAGGCCCACACCCTGGAGGATGTCGCCACCGACCAGTTCACCGAGGAGGTCTCCTACCGGGACGCCCACGGGTTCCTGAAGTCCCTGTACTCACCGGTAGACGGCGGGGGGTTCCTGGGGGACCTCCCCGGGGCCCTGGAGAGCTACATGGAGCGAGAGGCCGAAGGCGCGGTCGAGCACTGTATCGCTGAGGCGTCCAAAGCGGTGGAGACCTGCCTGGAGGATGTGGAGAAGCTCTTCCTGGCGCTTTCGGAGTACTACCGGGACAACGGCTACGGTTCGACCGACATACGGTTCAGCGCGGCGGAGATGGAGTCCGTTCTGTACGCCCGGTTTGCTACCGAGGCAGGGGCGCTGCGGGATAGCCTGGACAGGCTGTTAGTGCGACTGGCACGTGTCCGGGTTGAGGTGGAGGAGAGGGAAGACGGTTCCGACGAACTGGAGTACCTCATGGGCGACCTCGAGGGCAAGGCGGAAAGGATCGACGAGATGAAGAAGACCATCGAACTGGTGCTTTCGGGTGGACCCGACGGGCTGGTGCGCTGGGCCACGGTGGCGAACCCGGACAGGTTCGAGTACCAGTCGCTCAAGGTCACGCCGATAGACGTCGGCGAGTACCTTGCCGCCACGTTGTACCAAGACATGGAGTCGCTGGTGATGACCAGCGCCACGCTCACCGTGAAGGGCTCCTTCGACTTCTTCCGTTCCCGGGTCGGCCTCGACCTCGAGGACGGGAGGCAACCGCTCGGCGTCATCCTGGACTCATCGTTCGACTTCCGGCGCCAGATGCAACTGCTCCTGCTCCACGATATGCCCAATCCCACCTCGAGCGAGTACCGGGAGAGACTCGCGGAGGTGCTGGGCGAGGTCATCGTCGCCGCCGGCGGTGGTGCGCTGGTCCTATTCACCAACCGGAGGCTGATGCTCGACACCTACGAGAGCCTGGTGGATGACCTGCGCCGCCAGGGGCATAACCTCCTGTGCCAGCGCCCCGGCCACTCGCGCAGGCGGCTGGCCGAGGAGTTCGTGGAGGACAAGAGCGCGAGCCTTTTCGGGACCGCGAGCTTCTGGGAGGGGGTGGACGCCCGCGGGAGCACCTTGCGCCTTGTGGTGGTCACACGCATTCCGTTCGAGAGCCCGGGAAAGCCGGTCTTCGAGGCTCGCAGCGAGCTGGTCCGCCAGGGTGGCGGCTCGGATTTCATGGACCTGAACCTCCCGCTGGCGGCGCTCCGCCTCAAGCAGGGAGTGGGGCGCCTTATCCGTACCAGGCAGGACACCGGGCAGATCCTCATCATGGACAGCCGCGTGACCTCCAAGCGCTACGGGCAGGTGCTGCTACGGTCGCTCCCCGACGCCATGCGGAGGAAAGTGTCGATAGAAGAGGTTACACGGGCGATCCGCGACTTCCAGGAGCTCTAGTGTCAGTCCAGGATCTCGACCTTGACAGTGCGGCAACCGTAGGCGGTTACCTCCTGGAGGGTGTCGAAGCACAGGTCGATGCGGTTGCCCTTGATGGCGCCGCCGGTATCGGCGGCAATGGCGTAGCCGTAGCCGTCGATGTAAAGCCTGGTGCCGAGCGGGATCACCGACGGGTCCACCGCCACCACTCCCTTCCCTGCCTTGAGCCCGGACGCGGTGGTGTCGCTCAAGCCCGGCTCCTCGGGTGAGTAGGCGGTCGCGCGCATGGTGAGGAACCTGCCGGTGTGCTGGTGATTGGAGTCAGGCGGGTTTATCTCGTCGAACTTCGACTCGACCTCCTGTGAGCGCTCCTCCAGTTGCTCCTTCGCCTCCCCGGCCCGGGCCAGGAGCTCCTCGCGTTCGGACCTGCTCGCCTGTAGCCTTTCCCTGCGAGACGCAAGGTTCCGAGCGACCTCCTCGACCTCCTCACGGCGGCGCTTCAGGTCGGCGAGCGTGCCGTCAAGCCGCTCGGATTCCTGATTCACGCTTCTGATGAGCCTGGCGTCCTCGGCGGTCACCTTGTCCATGTACTCCGCGCGCTTGAAGAAGTCGCTGACGTCGTCCGAGGAGAAAAGCATGACCAACTTGCTGTTCCTGCCGTTCATGTAGATACTACGGGCACGGCTGCCCAGCGCCCGGCGCC
Source organism: Actinomycetota bacterium (assembly GCA_018894655.1). Lineage (GTDB taxonomy): Bacteria > Actinomycetota > Geothermincolia > Fen-727 > Anoxymicrobiaceae > JAHIPE01. The sequence goes on along the minus strand of JAHIPE010000097.1, from coordinate 486 downwards.
GTGAGGCGAGCTTCTCCCGGTACGCCTCCGCCTCCGACTCGCCCTGGTCAATAAGGCGCCCCAGCTCCGAGGACTGGTCGGCCAGTTCATCCAGGCGCGAGTTCAGGTCCCCGATCTCCCCGTCGAGCGTCACCAGGTCTATGAGTGCCGTATCGCCGCCTGCGGGTTGCTGCTCCCGCTGGGCAATGGCGACACCGGCACGACTTACCGGGAACGCGGCTGGGGTTAGCAGGAGCGCCAGGAGAGCGGTCAGGAGGCAAGCGACAGCAAACCCGCCTTCTCGGGGCCCGAATCGCTTCCGGCTATTCTTCCTGGTGTTACCGGTATTCACTTCTCATGCTCCAATCTAAGTACCCCGTTCCATAAATACGCTTGCATTCGAACGTCGATGCATCCGCACCTGCCGCGTTCCGCTCCCTCGCGGTACTCACGGAGTACAGCTCGGTCGCGCGCCTTGCATGAGCGGCGCCTCGGCGCTCTCGATAC
>JAHIPE010000096.1 GCA_018894655.1 Actinomycetota bacterium | reverse complement strand
GCGCGGACCGCGCTCGCCCACGGCGCCGACGGCATGGGCCTTCAGACCAACGTGGTCGTGATACTGGCAAGCCCGGCTTGAGGGCAGGAGGTGAGTGACTTGAAGAGAAACGTTGCAGTGATAGGTACCGGCCAGACGCTCGTCAAGATGCGCCGGGATGACGTGGACTTCCCCGGCCTCTGCTTCGAGGCGGTGAGCGCGGCCCTGGAGGACGCGGGGATGACCCTCGAGGATATCGACGCGGTGGTGCACGGCAGCGCCCCCGAGTACTTCGAGGGTGTGAACGCCCCCGAGAAGTGGTGCCTGGAGGCCTCGGGGGGCTATCTCAAGCCCCACTTCCGGGTGCACACCGGGGGGACGGTCGGCGCGTCGACCGGCATCGCCGGTTACTACCACGTCGCCTCGGGCATGTACGACACCGTCCTGGCCATGACCGGGGACAAGCTCTCCGAGGGAGAGCTCCAGTTGTGCCTCTCGACGGTTTACGACCCGGTGTTCGGCCGCGACTTCGCCTGCGGCGCCCCCAGCGCGGTAGCCATGCAGGCCCGGCAGTACCAGGACAAGTACGGCATCACCGACGAGCAGGTCGCCAAGGTCGCCGTCTACAGCAGGAAGAACGCGCAGAACAACCCGTACGCCCAGTTGCAGATGGACCTGACGGTGGAGCAGGTGCTGTCATCGCCGCCGCTCTCAACTCCCATCAAGCTGCTGGAGGCGTGCCCGGGTTCCGACGGCGCCGCGGCGATGATCTTCACCAGCGAGGACAACGTGAAGAAGCGCTACGCGGACCGGCCGGTGGCCTGGGTCAAGGGCGTCTCCGCGGTGTCCGAGGGGACCATGTACACGTTCCGGTCCTGGGCCGAGCCGATAGCCTTGCTAACGGCCGCCCAGAGGGCGTACTACCAGGCGGGCATAACCAACCCGCGCAAGCAGATCGACGTGGCCGAGTTGTACACCGCCTTCGCGGTGCAGGACCTGGTCTGGGTCGAGGGTCTCGGCTTCTGCAACAGGGGGGACGGTGGCAGGCTCATCGACTCGGGCGCCATGTACATGGACGGTGACATCCCCTGCAACCCGTCGGGAGGTGTCCTGAGCGCCAACACCATCGGCGCCACCGCCATGGTGCGCCAGGTGGAGGCCTGCCTTCAGGTCATGGGGAAGGCCGACAAGCGGCAGGTGCCCGGCGCCAGGACCGCTCTCGCCCACGGCTGGGGCGGGGCAATCCAGTTCCAGACCGTGATGATAGTAAGCAACAAGCTGTAGGGAAAGCCAATTGTACATAACGCGTGAAGGGAGTGATGACATTGGCTGAAGTAAAGGTAATGGATGGCAACATCACCGTCCCCTATACATGGACCACCGGTCCGGCTATCGGGGCGTTCCTTACGGAGCTGCGGGACAACATGAAGTTAATCGGGGTCAAGTGCTCGAAGTGCGGGCAGGTGATGTGCCCGCCAAAGGACATATGCCCCAAGTGTTTTGTCAAGAACGACGAGTACGTGGAGGTGGGGCCCCACGGGACCGTGGTGGGCTTCACGGTCGTCCACTTGCCCAACGACGACCAGCCCGCCGAGCCGCCGTACGCGCTGGCGCTGATCAACCTCGACGGAGCCGACACCAACCTGGTTTACCTCCTGGGCGGCGTGAATCTCGACGACGTCAAGCACGGTATGCGGGTGGAGCCGGTCTGGAGTGAGCAGCGTTACGGGTACCTCACCGACATCAAGCACTTCAAGCCGGTCTAGCGGCGAAGCGCTCGAGGTGATATGAGAGTTGCTGAAAGGAGTGAGAGCTTTGGCGGAGAACGAGCCTGTCAAGGAGATTCTCGGACGGCGCATGGTCCCGTACCACTGGTCTTACGGTGAATCGTTTACCGAGTTTTTCAAGGCCACCAAGGAGCGAGGGGCCATACTGGCGTCGCGCTGCCCGGTATGCAAGGGGGTCATGGTACCCGCCGTTCACACGTGCGGGCGGTGCTACTGCGAAGTCGACGAGTTCTTCGACGTACCCGACGAGGGGGAACTGGTGGCGTTCACGGTTGTGTACCTGCCGTTCCCGGGGCAGCCCAACGAGCCCCCGTACTGCTACGGCTACCTCAAGTTCGAGGGCGCCGACACCATGTTCCCGCATATGATCAAGGAAGTCGAGTTTGACGACATCCACATGGGCATGCGGGTCAAGGCGGTCTGGGAGGACCCCGACAAGCGCAAGGGTGACCTGTTCGACATCAAGCACTTCAAGCCGATAGAGTAGCGAGCGAGCAAGAAGGGCGGCCACGGACGGCCGCCCTTCTTCACCTTGATGCGTACCGCCACATGGCCCCTATCGCCCGGAGGGCCCGCTCCGGCGAGGGGTAGGTGGGGAAACCCGAGGTCTCCAGCGACCTCTTCCACTCCCGACACATCCCCGCGTCCCCCGCCATCAACACCGCCGCCAGGGGCTTCCCCGGCCGGTCTTCCTTGAGCCGGCTGAAAAGTCCGACCACGTCCAGGTCGGACTCCGGTATCAGGGTGAAGATGACCATCAGGGAGTCAACCCCCTCGTCACCTAACAATGCCAGCGATACGGTCGTGTACGCGGACCTCGGGCCGAACGCCTCTATCGCCGCCCAGATGTCGGCCGGGTTGGCGGCCGGCGCCCATGCCGGCATCGACTCCCTCATCCGGGCGACGGTGCCGGCGGCGGGCGGAGGTAGTACCAGGCCGAATCCCCCGGCGGAGTCTGCGGCCAGCACGCATCCCACCCCGGTTATCGATACCACCCCGACCCGGTTTCCCCCTGGTAGCGGCTGCCACTGGAGTGCCTTGGCGCAGTCGAACATCTCCTCGAAGTCGCCGACCCGGATCGCCCCGGCCTGCTCGATAAGACCGGCGTAGATGCCCTCACTGCCTGAAAGGGCCCCGGTGTGGCTGGCGATCGCCCTCCTCCCGGTCTCGGTACGGCCGCTCTTGAGCACCAGCACCGGCTTGTGAGCCGCCACGTCGCGCAGGACCCGCGCGAAACGCGCCCCGTGCCGGACCCCCTCGGTGTAGGCGCCTATCACCCGTGTCTCGACATCCGCGTCAAGGTACTCGAGGAGGTCGTTCTCGTCCACGTCCGCCTTGTTTCCCAGGCAGGCGATCTTGCTTATACCGAAGTGCTCGGAGGTGTCGATCCACCGGGCGATGCCACTGGAGAACATGCCGGTCTGGCCGAACAGGGAGATGCCTCCTTCCCTCATGCGTTCCAGGGTCACGATCGAAGTTGCCATGTTGCCGGAGGTGCACACCGTCCCTATGCTGTTGGGGCCCATAAGCCTGATGCCCGCGGTGCGCGCCAGTGAGACGACCTCGTCCTCCAGCCCCCTCCCGGCCTCCCCCACGTCGCTGAACCCGGCGGTGGGGATTATCAGGTGGCGGACCCCCTCCCGGGCGCACTCCGCCACCAGGTCCCGCGTCTTCTCCCTGGGAAGCACCCCGATTACCAGGTCCGGCGTACCGGGGACCTCGAGCAGGCTCCGGTAGCACCTCAAGCCGAGTATCTCCCCTGCCCCGGGGTTCACCGGGTACAGGCGCCCCTCGAAGCCGAACTCCAGCATGTTGGAGACCACCGTGTTGCCGGCCTTCCCCGGTGTCCGCGACGCGCCTATCACCGCCACCGAGGCGGGGTGGAAGAACTCGTCAAGTCCGGGCAACCTGTTGCTCCTTTGCCTTTCACTGGTCTCTATCGACGTTGCTAAACTGATATCATAGCCCAAAACGCAAGCACACCATATGGCGGCTCCTTGCCGGAGGCAGCCCGCCTGATAATGGGGAACATCAACAAGAACTTCTCCGGCCACGAGGAGTACCCGTACACCAGCGCCATATACCAGCGCACGGTGAACATGCTGGCGAACGCCCGCTACCCGGCGGCGCTGCCTGTTTGCATAAGGGTTATTGTTCCAATATAATCACTTTCACTATTTTGCCTTAGTGCCCCGTTCCATAAATACGGTGTCGTATCGAGAGCGCCGAGGCGCCGCTCATGCAAGGCGCGCGACCGAGCTGTACTCCGTGAGTACCGCGAGGGAGCGGAACGCGGCAGGTGCGGATGCATCGACGTTCGAAT
>JAHIPE010000095.1 GCA_018894655.1 Actinomycetota bacterium | reverse complement strand
TGTGGAGATACCGGGAGCGCTCACAGCCACAGGCCGGTGCTGGCGCGCTTCTCACCCAGCCAGCCCAGCAACGCGCCAAGCGGAAGGAAAAGCCCGAAGATGAAAAGGAGGCTTGTCTTGTCGAACGCCATCGAGAAGGTGAAACGCTCGGTGAACATCCAGTCCAGCACCCCGTAGTAGAGGGGCCTCATGATAAACACCCATAGCCCCACGCTTATCAAGCCCAGCGCCCACCCGTACGCCTCCATGCGGTACCCGGGCACGAAACCACAGAGGGCCATCGGCAAGAGGAGCGATGTCAACAGCCACACCTGCGCCATCGTGAAGTCGCCTCGCATTACGAAACTGACCGAGATGAAACCCATCATTATCTCCAGCATCACCGATAGTCCCGCCGCGGCTATCGATACGTACAGGCACTGCAACAACGCACTGTTCCACGGGAATGCCCTGGCGGCCACGTCTTGGAACTCGCCGCCCCCGTGGCCGTAATCTATGTATCCGAAATCGGCCACTACCGGGTCCGCCTGGGCGGCGCCCGACCGTTCTCCGTACTCCCCTGTGTCAACCGGCGCGGCTGGAGGCTGCTCGACCTCGGGGCCGTAGCCGACCGGCGCTCCGCCTGCCTGCCCCGCGCCCTCCTGGAAGCTCGAGGGATACTGCTCCAGGTACCCCTCGCCGCTCTGGGAGGTGCTCGTGTACTCCAGGTTCTCGAAACCCAGGCACTCCAGGCAGAGGTTACAGTACTGCGAGTTGTCCGGGTTCTCGGCCCCGCATGCGGGGCATATCATCACCACGACATCTCACCTCGAAAGGACTAACATTTCCATAAAAGATACTTCTTACCTGGCCGCAGGAACCCTTTAACGGCTATAGTCTACGAGATTCCCCGCTATGTACTCCTCGTAACCCTTGAGGTCCAGCAGGCCGTGGCCGCTCAGGTTGAACAGTAAGCTCTTGCTCTCTCCGCTCTCGCGGCACCTCAAAGCCTCGTCAATGGTGTACTTTACGCAGTGGGCGGTCTCCGGGGCGATGATAAGCCCCTCCGTGCGAGCGAACATCATCGCGGCGTCGAAAATCTCGGTCTGGGGGTAGGCCACCGCGTCCATGTACCCCTCGTTCACCAGCAGCGACAGCAGCGGCGCGTCGCCGTGGTACCTCAGGCCCCCGGCGTGAATCGGCGACGGTATGAACTTGTGGCCCAGGGTATACATCTTGAGTAGCGGGGTTGTCCCCGCCTGGTCACCGAAGTCGTACTCGTACTTGCCAGCGGTCAGGGTTGGACAGGAAACCGGCTCTACCGCGATCGCTTGCACGTCCGTTCCCTCAAACTTGTCTTTCATGAACGGGAACGCCAGGCCCGAGAAGTTGCTTCCGCCCCCCACGCATCCTATGACCACGTCCGGGTACTCGTCAATCTTCTCCATCTGCGCCTTCGCCTCGAGCCCCACTATCGTCTGGTGCATGCATACATGGTTGAGCACGCTCCCGAGTGCGTACTTGGTGTTGTCGCTGGTCACGCAAGCCTCCACCGCCTCGCTGATGGCGAGCCCCAGGCTTCCCGGGCAATCCGGGTCCTCCGCCAGCACCGCCCTGCCGGCCTCGGTGGTGTCGGTGGGGCTGGCAAACACCGTCGCCCCCCAGACCTCCATCATGGTGCGCCGGTACGGCTTCTGCTGGAAGCTTATCTTTACCATGTAGACCCTGAGGTTTATCCCGAAAAGCTTGCAGCCGAGCGCGAGCGCGCTCCCCCACTGCCCCGCCCCGGTCTCGGTGGTAATGTTCTCGACGCCTTCCGCCTTGTTGTAGTACGCCTGGGCAATTGCGGTATTCGGCTTATGGCTCCCCGCGGGGCTCAAGCTTTCGTTCTTGTAGAATATCCTGGCGGGAGTGTCCAGCTCTTTCTCCAGGCGGTAAGCCCTGTGCAGCGGGCTGGGGCGGTACATCTTATACACGTCTCTTACCGGCTCCGGTATCTCGATATAGCGCTCCCGGCTGACCTCCTGCTTAACTAGTTCCACCGGGAACAGCGGCAAGAGGTCATCCGCCGTGCACGGCTCCTTTGTCGCAGGGTGTATCGGGGGCGGGGCGGGAACCGGCAGGTCCGCCTGGATGTTATACCACGCCTCCGGCAACTCCTTCTCGGTCAGTATTACCCTGTACGGATCTTCCTTGCTTCCCATCTGTCTCTCCTTTCAGTCGGCTTTTCTCCGCCTCA
>JAHIPE010000007.1 GCA_018894655.1 Actinomycetota bacterium | reverse complement strand
TGACTCCATATTATTATACTACCAAAGCAAGCATAAATCCAGCAGTTTTCGGCTTGAGAAAAGAAAATAAGCACTTATACTGGGAACAGAGAATACTAAATGTCAACAGAAGTCAACGAATTAGTGAACTGTTCGAACCCCTCTGCATTAATGCAACATGAAGGTCAAAAAGGGGGAGTTCGGATCCAGACTAGGATGTTAGGATTTTCTTAAGCTTCTCCTCTTTCTCGACCGATGTGACGGCGATGACGGAGTCGCCGGGCTGGAGGGAGTCCTCGCCCCGCGGTATCGTCACCTCTTCACCACGGATCACCGCGACGAGAACGCATCCCTGGGGGAAGCGTAGGTCCTTGATGGGGCGACCGCACGCGCCGCAGCCACCGGAAGGGATGTCGACCTCCACTATGGCGAGCTTCCCCTTCTTCATCACGTGGAGGGTTATTATATCGCCGATGGTCGTCTCTTCCTCGATGAGGTGGCTTATGACCGTTGTGCTGGATATCGCGTCTATGCCCATGAGGTTGAATATGCGCTCGTTCTTGGGGTTGTTCACACGCGCCACCGTGCGCGGGACGCCGAAAGAGGTCTTCGCCAGCTGGCAGGCCACCAGGTTGTCGTCGTCGTCCCCGGTGACCGCCGCGAAGACGTCGGCCCTGTCGACCCTCGCCTCCTCCTGGTAGCGGTAGTCGCAGGCGTCGCCCTGTATCACCATGGCGAAAGTGCCCCTCGCCAGCTTCTCGCATGTCTCGGGGTCCTTCTCGATGACCACGACCGTATGGCCCGCATCCGAGAGATTCCTCGCGAGGAAAGACCCCACCTTGCCTCCACCACTTATAACGATATGAATCTCACTCACCCCTTCAACGCTTTCTCAAGAGCCTGTTGAGTTTTTGTACCCTCCTCGTGGTCGCCAGGGCCGTGATCGAATCGCCCCCGTGCAGGAGGAAGTTCTCGTCCGGCATGTAGCCGCTGTTCCTCCTTGCGATGTAGGCGAACCTCATGCCGAGTTTTTCCTCGAGGAATCCCACGCTCTTGCCTTTCCACGGTTCGTGACACTCGAACTCGACCAGGTCCAGCAGGTTGTTGAAGCAGGAGATCCTCACGCGGACCCTTGGCCTCAAGATGCGCTCGAGGAGCACCTGGGACAGGAACTTCGTGCCGCAGATGTAGTTCATGCCCAGGGCCTGGTAGGTCGCTTCCTTGTCCGGGTTGAACAGCCTTGCCACTACGTGCGGAACGCGGAAGACATGCCTTGCCACCTCCGAGGCCATCAGGTTCGTGTTGTCGAACTTGGTGACCGCGGTGAAAGCGTCCGCCTCGTCTATTCCCGCTCTGGTAAGTACCTCTTCCTCGTAGACGGTCCCCTCGAGAACGTTCCCCTCGTATTTCTTCGGGAGCCTCTTGAAGAGTTCGGGGTTCCTGTCGATCACGGTCACCCGGTGGCCGTCCATTGATAGGAGGTACGCGAGATGCGAGCCGACAGCGCTGCAGCCGCCCACCACGATTCTTGCCCTTCTCGGCGCTTCCCCCGTTCTCGAGGCGTCGCCGGACGGGAATATCATGTTATCAGGGTGGAAGGCGCCCTCCAGCCATGCTTCCCCGAAGCAGTCAGCGACTACTCTCCAGCCTTCTTTCCTCAATGACACGATTACCCGGTCCCCCGAACGAAGCGGGGCATCTTCGTTCCAATCCGTCACTTTGCCTTCTCTCAGGACGGCGATGAGCTTCGCGCTCACGCCGCTGTTCAGGCCGCCCGCGCTCTTTGTGTCGGCACCCTGCGGGACCTCGAGCTCCACCACCTGTACACCGATATCGAGCCGGTCCTGCTGTATGATCATGTCCTCTCTCTGGAAGAGCTTCTCGCGAATGCGCTCCGCAATCAGGGTGGTGCTGCATACGTAGTCGATTCCCATCTTGAAGAACGTCAGCTCCCTGCCGGGTTCGTAGAGCCGCGAGATGACCGTCGGCACCCTGTAGATATTTGTTGCGATCTCGGCGGTCATCAGGTTCGTGTTGTCGTGATTGGTGACGGCGGCGAACGCGTCCGCGCTCTCTATGCCGGCCTCGAGCAGAATCTCCTCGTCGAACGCGACGCCCTCGAGCGTTATCCCGTTGAAGGTGCCGCCGAGGCGCCGAAACGACCTTGCGTCCTTGTCGATGACCACGACATCGTTGGCCTCGTACGAGAGCGAAAGCGCGAGCTGTGAGCCGACCCTGCCACATCCTGCCACGATGACGTGCATGCTTAACGGCCTTCCTTACACTTCATGCTTTCCCCTCTTGATTTTACTCCGCCTCAGGTTCCACAGGAATGCGATCGCGCAGGCGAGTATGATCACTGCGAGCAGCTTCCCGTACTGGAAGCCGTGGGGGATCTCGTGCCCGCTTCGGGTCACCTCGAGGCTGTCGGCGTGTATGTCCGTATCCCCTCCGTGCTCGTGGCAGGCGCGGTTGAATATTCCCGTCACGCGCACGTGGTCGCCCGCCACCTTGTAGCCGCCGGCGAGGTTGATGGATTCGGCGTACTGCTTCGGGACCCACACTCCGATACCGATGTTCGAGTATCCCGCGAAATCCCCGCCTTCCTCGAGACTTCTCTTGCTGTAGGCGTCGTCGTTGACGGTTATCCAGGCGTACTCGCCCCTCACCATGACGTCACCGATCGCCTCACCCTCGATGGTGACCTCTTTTCCGTCGTATTTCTTCATGTCGGAAACCAGCTCTTCGATTGTGACGGTTTCATTAGCAAATGCCGCCGGGGCGGCGAATAAGTTCGTGACATGAGATACAGCCAGCAGGGCCAGCAAGAAAAACGCAGGAAGCGTCGCCCTCTTTTTCATCGCGTGCCGGTCCTCCTGCCCTTGACAAGTGCTATCCCCATTCCGAATAGGGCGAACACAGACATGAACTCGAGCCTTCCAGCCCACATCTCGAAGATGTAGTAGACCTTCAAGAGAGCGGGCATCAGCGGAGTCGTAAGCCCCGCCGAGAGCCCCGTATTGCTGCCGGCTGAGGTCGCGTCGAAGAACGCGACCGACGGGGAGTAGCCGTAGATCGTCCCGAGGAGGCCACCCACGGAATAGATCACAACGTAGCTTATGATGATGAGCATGGTGCCCTTGACCAGGGCGTCGTCCAGCCAGATGTCGTGGACATGGTGGACCTTCTCCATTATCACGGAGGATTCGGGGGAGACAAGCCTTCTTATGTCCCCCCAGAGCGACTTCGTGAAGATGCCCATTCGCAGGCCCTTGAGGCCCCCTCCCGTCGAGCAGGCGCTCGCGCCGATGGCCATTGCGATGGTAATGGCACACATCGCGATGAAGCCGAACTCCCCGAAGAAGGAGGTCGAGAATACGGTGCTGTTCCCGGTGGTCGTGTGGCCGGAGACGAGGTTGTAGAACCCCTTGCGGAAGAACTCGGTGAGGCTCGTGTACAGGCCCATCTTTCCGAAGCCGATGGAGAGCATGAAGGTCGCGATGAGCGATGTGATGGCGAAGGATCTCACCTCGATGTTCTTGAAGACCTCCGTTCGTCTCCCCGTCCAGACGGAGTAGTGCAGCGCGAAGTTGAAGGAGCCTATGACGAATATTCCAAGCGTGATCATCTCTATGATGAAGCTGTGGTAGTAGAGGAGGTTCAGGCTCTGCGGCGCGAAACCCCCCGTGGACCATGCGCCCATGAAGAGCCACACGGAGTGGAGGAACCCTCTACCGGGCGCCATCCCCCCCCACATCAGGCCGAGCCAGAGGAAGAAGCTCCCCACGACGAGGTACGTGAGGCTTATCATCCATATCGCGCGGGCGGTGCGGATAACGTTGGGGAGGAGCTTCTCCTCCTTGCCCTCGCTCGCGTAGATCTTGAAGGCTCCCGCGGTTCCGGCGAAGAGGAAGGTGAGCGCGATGACGATGATGCCCTGACCTCCGGCGTAGCTGAGGAGGTGCCTCCACATGTTCGTACCGTACGCCACGTGGTCGAGGTCCTGGAGGAGGTAGAGCCCGGTTGTCGTGTAGCCGCTCATGAGGTCGAAGCACGCGTCCAGGTAGGACTTGAAATGGCCGGAGAGGAAGTGCGGGATGGCTCCGAAACCCATTGCGAAGAGCCACCCCGCGGATGCGACGATAAGGCCGTGGAACCAGGTGAGGTCTTTTTTCACGTGGCAGGTGTTCTCTGCGACCAGCCAGAATGTGACGCAGGCGGTGATGCCTACGAGGAAGTCGAGCACCACGTTCCACTCGGTCGAGACGACCGCGACGACGAGCGGCACGGTCATGATTATGCCGATCCCGAGGATGACCCTGCCGATACCCCATCCTATGAGCTTCATGTCCTCGCGTGATGGGCGGAAGATCATGTCATGATTGCCTTGATCAGGAACATCAGGAGAAGCGCCGCAAGAGATATGGCGATCACGGTGGCGGACTCTATGAGGATGCCCAGCGCGTACCCGCCCCACCTTCGCCATCGGCTCTGTTCGTTTCCGCGGCTAATTCCTTCTTCCATCCCTTTCATCTCCTCTTGCGCGGCGGGGCAACTGTCATCGAAGAATATGACGAATTATAGGACTTTTACGGCGATATTGCCAGATTACAGGGCAATATTCCTGGCGGCTCTTATGCCCGCACCGCGGCTCAGTAGCGCCTCGCGGCCTTTGCGGTTTCTATCATCGCCTTGTCCTTGGCCCTCACGCGCGTGGGGATCACCGCGCATCCGTAGTAGGCGGCCATGTCGGCGTACGTCTTTTGATGTTTAACCTGCTAGAATTACTTTGGTTGTTTTCTGCTATTTTTAGCCAACTGTTGCCACACTGTGAAAAACGACCAACGGAAGCACGATATGAACACAGATGGAGAGAAGCCGGGCGCGGGTGTTGTCGTACACCGCCCGCCCCTCAGGCGTTTCAGGCGTTTCTTCTACCGGAACCTGGGACCCCCGAGGATGCCGGCGTCGTTCTCGCTGGGATGTTACCTGGTGGAGAAGTTCCCCCAGCGGATACCGTTCACCAAGTACGCTTCCCCGGGCCACTACACGTTCTACCTTCCGCCGTTCGGGACCAGGGCGTACCGGAAGGTCCTCCGCGGGGGGGTCCGCCGAGACCTCCACATGGCGAGCGGGCCCACGGCGGTTACGCTCTCCGTCACCCAGCGTTGCCCGTGCTCCTGTTATCACTGCTCCGCGGACCGCCGGCCCACCAGCCCAGAGATGGATACCGGCGAGCTGAAGGACGTCATTGAGCAGTGCGCCGGGATGATGGTGGGAAGCATCGTCCTGACCGGGGGGGAACCGATGGTGCGGGACGACCTTTCCGAGTTGATCGGCCATGTCCGGCGGTGCGAGTCAGCGCCTCAGATGTTCACCAGCGGATACTTCCTCGACCGCGAGACGGTAAAGGAACTGGGGGAGGCGGGCCTGAGCGTGATGTTCGTGAGCCTGGACAGCCCGGTAGCCGAGGAGCACGACGGCGGGAGGGGAGTGGAGGGGCTGTTCGAACGTGCCTGCGAGGGGTTGCGCCTCGCCGCCGGGGAGGGAATATCCACCGGCATCAGTACGTTCGCCACCCATGAAGCGGTGGCCGGCCGCTACGCCTCCCGGTTCCTGGAGCTGGGCGAGAGGCTTGGGGTGAAGGAGCTGACCGTATTCGACATGACCCCCACCGGCAAGATGATCGGCCGCGAGGACCTCCTGCTCACCGGGGAGGAGCATCGTGCGCTTGCCGACCTGCAGGAGGGCCAGTTTGACAGGAGCGGCCCCAAGATAGTGACCATGTCGTACGTCAACGACACCGACATAATCGGTTGCTTCGGCGCAAAGTACCAGCTCCATATCACCCATGACGGGTACGTGACCCCCTGCGACTTCACGCCGCTCTACTTCGGCAACATCCGCGACGAGCCCCTGAGCCACATCTGGAACCGTATGCGCGCACACCCTGAGTACCGCAAGAAGACGGTCCCCTGCCGCATGCAGGACCCGGAGTTCCGCCGGAAGTACATCCACAAGATCCCCACCGACGCCCCGCTCCCGTACCCCATGGATCGCATCCCGATGTCTTGAGGGGCGACTCTCCAGTCGCCCTCCGTTCCCTGCGGGGTTCAGTCCGCGTTCGGGACCGCGACTCCCTTACCCCATGGACCGCATACCCATGGAGTAACTATCCGCGAACGTGGCATGCGCCCCGCCCCAGTTGCGAAGCACACCTATCAGAAGAAAAATAGCCGTAACAAGCAAGATGACGGATGCGACTACCCCTGTCTGTCCGTTGATGGTTCTGACATAGCAGCTCAAGGAGAAGGTAGCTCCCAGCGTTGCGCCAATCCAAAGGCTGTCACCGGAGAGCACCACCAGGAAGAGCGCCAAGCCGATATACCAGGGCATTAGATATGGGGCCGCGAGTGTGTTGAGCAACGCGATAGCGCCGCAGGCGAAGATCAGCGAGCGGTAGTCTCGTACCCTGCCGCAGAGCACCAGGAACGCTACCAGGAAAAACAGCAGGAACAGTACTCGAACGGCCCAGTGACCGGCCGTGCTATTAGCGGGCCCTCCCACCAACCGGACAGACTCTTTGATCACGGTTCCCACGGTTGACGGGATTGAGCTCAAACTGAATTGCTCTCCCATGCGGAGCACCTGGTTCACGTTCCTGGTGACGCCTGAGGAGAGCGGCAGATACATAGCCAGTGGTACTGCCGCCAGGACGGCAATGGCGGCGAGGTACTGGCACAAGGTCCTCCTTGCGTTTTCCCTCAAGAAAAGAACCAGGACCGGTACCAACACGACAAGGGCGATGGCTTTGACCGTCGCCGCGAGAACGATGAAGGATATGGCCAGCACCGGATAGTCTTTTCTGTACAGGAGAAGGCCCAGGAGTATCAGAAAGATCATAATCGTATCGTGGTGCACCGAACCGGAGAAGTGAATGATGATAAGCGGATTCCACGCGGTAATCAGCAGCGCCAGCCCGCCCCTTTCGCCCAGGAGCCTCCCGGCAAGGTCGTCGAGCAGGAACAGGCTCCCCAACAGGAAAGCGAAGTTCAAGAGCTTGAACGCGATGACGTTTGACGCAACGCTCTTTCCGGAGACAATGACCAGTAAGGAGCTTATGTAGTTTGAGAGCGGCCCGTAGACGGACACCGTATGCTTCCAGCCGATATACTGCACCACGGGATCTCCGGGATAGGAGGCGGGAACGGTAACCAGCGGGTTCTTGCCGTGCACCGCAAGCGCTTTACCGTAGAAGATATAGCTGAAGGTGTCCTGTGACAGCAATGGTGGAAGGAACAACAGCCATAGTGAGAAAGCGATGAAAAAACCGTACACAAGCGGCCTGCTCACCTTTTCGCCTTTTTTCCACGCCAGGATTATAGCCCACAGGTAAGCCGCGAAAAGGATTACGATCAAGGAGAAGTAGAGGGCGGTCAGGGTGCCATGGGACAATCCCGAGATGCCGAGGAGTCTTCCCAGGGCGGCGAGAGGGCCCTCGCCGACGAGTCTTTCGGTATTGGGGGAACGTACGCTGAGGCCAAACCCGCTTTGCACCGCCAGGATGGCAATGACGCCAAAGCACGTGAACATGATCCCGGCCGCGATGGGCAGCCTGCTTTTCCGCAATGACAGCGCCTCCCTGCTCTTGCTCGGGTTGTCGCCAGGGCGAACCGTTGGAGCTATGCTGGTTTCCATCGGCCCGCAGCCAGTGGTTTTGCGTTTTCCATTACTGAAACGATATCCCGGTATACGTTGCTGTTCCTTATTCTAACCTCCAGCATTTTGTTTAGAGCAGGGATACGGGGTCGACGTCAAGCGATATCCTTACGTCTTTTCCCGCGGGGAACTTGCGGGCGTAATCGTAGAACCGGCTTACCGCGTTCCTGATGCGCGGTGATACCGCGTCGAGGTCACCGCTCTTGACAAGGATATGCCAGCGGTAGTTGCCGCGCAGCCGGGAAAGCGGCGCGGGGGCGGGCCCCAGTATCCTGGTAGGGGTGCCGGAGAGGTCGGTCTCGAGAATGTGTTTCATGCGCTGGGCCGACCTCGAGGCGGACATGATGTCCGGTGAGGTGACAAGCACGTTCACCAGGCTCACGAACGGGGGGTAGAAGGCGCCGAGGCGAGCCTCGAACTCGCCCTCCAAGAAACCGGCCACATCGCCGGTCAGCGCCTGTATCGCCGGGTGGTCAGGGCTGAACGTCTGTACCACGACCCTACCGGGGCTAAGCCCCCGGCCCGCGCGGCCGCTCACCTGTGTGAGGAGCTGGTACGTTCGCTCGCTGGCGCGGAAGTCCGGTAGCGCCAGCGCGGTATCGGCGTTGATGACCCCCACCATCGTCACCCCGGGGATATCGAGCCCTTTTGCGATCATCTGGGTCCCGATGAGCACCTGCGCCTCCCTTGCCTTGAACGCCCCCAGAAGGCGCCAGTGGGCGTCCTTGCCGGTGGTGGTGTCGGAGTCCATCCTGATCATTGACACACCCGGCAACTGGATTAGCAACTCCTTCTCGACCCGCTGGGTGCCCGCCCCGAAGCGCTTGAGCGGGCCGCGGCCGCACTCCGGGCACCGCGCCGGCACCCCCGCCCTCTTGCCGCAGTGGTGGCACCTCAGGATGTCCCCCCTGATGTGGTAGCAGAGACTGACCTCGCACTCGTCGCAACCCAGGATATGGCCGCAGGAATGGCACTGCAGGTAGTTGGCGAAGCCCCTGCGGTTGAGGAAGAGGATCGCCTGGTCCCCCGCCTCCACCGTCCTGCTGAGGGCGTCCAGCATGAGGGGGGAGATGAGTGGCATCGTCCCCGCGCCTCCAACGGACCTCATGTCCACGACCTCGACCGAGGGCAGGGGACGGTTGTCGATCCGTCGGGGGAGTTCCAGGCGCTCGTATACTCCGGCTCTGGCGCGCTGGAGCGCCTCGAACGACGGGGTCGCGCTGCCCAGTATCACCGGGGCACCCGCCATGCGGGCGCGCGCCTCGGCGACGTCACGGGCGTGGTAGCGCGGGGCGGTATCGCTCTTGTACGATGTCTCGTGCTCCTCGTCGATGACGATCAAGCCGAGGTTTGAAACCGGCGCGAACAGGGCTGAGCGGGCTCCGACCACCACACGGTACCGCCCCTGGTGTATGCCCCGCCACTCGTCGAACCTCTCCCCGGGAGCGAGGCGGCTGTGAAGGACGGCGACCTTCCCGGGGAAACGGGACTCGAAGCGCTCCACCGTCTGGGGCGTCAGCGATATCTCGGGGACCAGCGCGATGGCGCTCTTTCCCCTGGCGAGAACCTGCTCGATGCACCGGAGGTACACCTCGGTCTTTCCCGAACCGGTGACCCCTTCCAGCAGGAAGACCTGGTGCCTCCCCTCGCTTATTGTGCTGCTGATGTGGTCTATTGCTTCCCTCTGGTGGGTGTTGGGGGTGGGCCGCTGGTGGGCCTCGAGCCCGGCGGTGAGCGTCGGCCGTCGCCTGGCCTCCTCCCGGGTTATATCGAGGAGGCCCTTATCGGCGAGGGACATAAGGCTGGCCCGGCTGGTCCCGGTGCTCCGGAGGAGGTCGCTCTGAAAATCCACGCCCCGGTGCGCGAGCAGGTGCTCCATGATGTCGCGCTGGCGCCGGGGGAGGTCCTCGAGGCACGACGGGTCGCTGCCCTCACCGGTGAGGCGGGCCACGTTCCTGAGGCGGGGCCTCGTCGCCGGACTGGTGAGGGTAAACCTCCTGTTGATTAATCCCGCCGCCTCGCCGGCCCTGATCGCGGCCGGGATCCCCCTGTCCCCCAGGTGCTTCTTCAGCGCCGCAATCTCGACCTCGTCCTCGGAAGCGGAAAGCACTCCGATCACGTCACCCAGCGCCGTCTGATCGCCCGCCGCAAGCAGGTACGCCTGCTCCCGGCTGACAGCGAGCGAGAGAAACTGCTTGACCTTCCGGCTGCGGCCGGGGGCCATGACAAGGCGGAACGCCTGTGACAGGGATGACATGTAATGCGAGGCGATCCAGCGGCACAGGCGCTGGCCGTCGAAGTCGAAAAGGGGTGGCTCGTCCAGCACCTGGGAGATGCTCTTGATCCCGCGGACCTCGGGGCGGGCCGGGAAGCCGACCACGTATCCCAGCAGAAGCCGGTTGGTGAACGGGACCAGCACCATAGAGCCTATGTCCATGCCGCCTCGCAGGTCCTCGGGCACCTCGTAGTGAAACGGACGGTCGAGCCCTCTTACCGCCGAGTCCAGGATCACCTCGACGTACCTCTTGTTTTCGATAGCGTTTTCCAACTCCATTGCCATCATTATATAGCCGCCCGCCTACAGGGGGTCACTACTTACAAAACGCAAGATGGAAAACGCAAACGCGCCAACGGGGACAAACGCGCCAACGGGGACAGGCACCACCGACGCGAAACGCGCCAACGGGGACAGGCACCACCGACGCGAATGTACCCCGTTGCTGTAGAATCTGTGGCATGGAGACCCGGGAGTTACTTGAGGAATTGAGAGAGTACCCCGGCCTGTCGCGAAAGCGTGCTATCGGCGACTGGGCCGGGCGCTTTACCGGGGCCGGGGGCATGGATAGCGTCCCCGGGGTGTACGGCCCCGGTGACGACGCTGGGGCGGTGGAGATAGAGGGCGGGTACCTGCTACTCTCCGGCGAGGGGATATGGCCCCCGTTGCTCGAGGACCCCGGCTTTGCCGGGTTCTCTGCGGTGACAGTCAACGTTAACGACATCTACGCCATGGGCGGAAGGCCGCTGGGGCTGCTGGCGGTGGTGTTCGAGGGCGGCATCTCCGGGGAGCGGCGCGAGCGTTTTCTGGACGGGCTCGAGCGGGGGCTCGCGCATTACCGGCTCCCGCTGCTGGGCGGCCATACAAGCCCCGAGGGCGGTGAGCCCGCGGTGGCGGTATCAATCGCCGGGTTCGCGCGGGACCTGCTCAAGGGAAACGGCGCCTCCCCGGGGGACGAACTGCTGGTCGCCCTCGACCTCAACGGGAGGCGGCACCCCCTCTTCTTCGCCTGGGACACGGTGACAGTCGCCCCGGACGACGATACCCTCGGGAAGCTGGAAGCGCTCCCCGAACTGGCCCGGCGGGGGCTCTGCTCCGCGTGCAGGGATATCTCCAACCCCGGCGTGCTTGGGACCGCGGCGATGATGATGGAGGCGTCCGGCGCCGGCGCGGATATCGTGCTGGACCGCATGCCGGTGCCGCCGGGGGCCGAGCTATCCTGGTGGTTGAAGGCTTACCCGTCGTTCGGGTTCCTTCTGAGCGCGGACCCCTCCGAGTGCGACGAAGTCATCGACGTGTTTCGGTCGGTGAGGGTCCGGTGTGAGAGCATCGGCACGGTCACCGACGGCTCGCGCATCACCGTGCGCCTGGGAGAAGAAAGCGGGGTTTTCCTCGACTGGCGCAAGGAACCGGTGACCGGGCTGTTCTCGTGATACAGGCAGACGGCGCGCCCGGCGCTACCAGCCCGGCGGTATATGCCCGCGGTTGGCCACCAGCCACAGCAGGAACATCACCGGCGCGATAGCCACCGCGAAGACAACAAGGCAGGGAACAAGCCGGAACCAGAAGAGCATCTGCAGTTGGTTCCATTTGAGGCTCCTGGCGGACTTCTGCGAGTCGATCGACCAGCGCCTGATCGTCAGTTTTTCCAGGGCCTTGAGCGCCTTGATGTCACGCGTGTCCGCTACCGTCAGGTAGTAGTTGGCGAGAAACACGAACACCGACAAGAACACGGCGAACAGGGCCAGCAGAGGCACGTCTATCACGTAAAAGCTCTTCACGTTCCAGGTCCACCAGTGGTTGGTGACCGCGATCGGCTCGATCAGCATGTAGAAACCGACGGCGATGGCGCCCGCTACCGCCGAGCGCGAGTACCACTTCCCGTTGGGCATCAGGGTGGTCGCTGTCAGGTACGAGGATGCGGCCACGATGTACCACAGCAGGGTGGCGGCGAGCGGTACGATTCCAAGCCAGATGACGTAGCCGCCCAGCGGGTAATGGTTGTAGTAGCCGTTGATTGAGTACCAGTAGAAGTTCTTGACTCCCCCCAGCACCGCCCCGGTCTCCATCGCAAGCGAGAACAGGATCGCGCCGAGGAGGAAAGCCCGGTTGCGGCTCTTCCCCATGGCGCGACGCGCCCCGAAGTAGAACGCCAGGGAGAATACAAGGATGGTGGCCTCGAAGACGATTACGTTGGCTTTCATTTGTGATGCTTCCCCTCGAGGCGTACCCGCCGGACGGCGAGGTACATGACCACCATGAGACCGATGGATACAACCAGCAGGTATATCTGGAACCCTCTGCCGCTGGCCTTATTGGCCAGGTTGCCCAGGTTGCCGATGCCGGTGGTCTGCTGGCCGGGGCCCTTATCCTCTTCTTCCTCCCGCTCTCCTTCCGGCGCCCCGGGTGCCGGCTGGACGGGAACTGACCCATCCTGGGGTGGGATGGTGATCTCCGGTTCGGCCACCGGAGGGTCCTGCGCGGGTTCAGCCTGGGCGAGCAGGGCTCCCGAGAGGGCCGCACCACAGGGGGCGCCGGCATCGCAGAGTGCCGGCCCTACCACACGGCTGCCGCTCCCCGGGGGCTCGCTACCTTCCGGCGACGGTATGGGTGGAACACCCTCGGGCATCTCCACACCCTCGGGCATCTCCATGCCTTCCGGCATCTCCATGCCTTCCGGCATCTCCATGCCCTCGGGAAGCTCCATACCTTCGGGCATCGTCTCGGCCGGCTTCTCGGGGGGCTTCTCCAGGACGTTCGCCGGGTTGCCGGCCAGGTCGGCGGAGAGCATCCCCAGCACGAAAATGCCGAAGATGAACACGACGATGGTGATGAGCGCTATCATGACCCCCCGGCGCACCGCCTTGCGGTCCGGGTACTCCTGCTGCAGGTTAACATAGTACTTGCACTGCTCGAGCTCGATACGTTTGTTGGCCATACTTCAGGGTCCCTCTCGTAAATCCCTCGCCTTCCGGAAAAGCACGAGGTTCTAAGCGAAATATTGTTGTATTCTAACACAACAGGGTGTCTGCGGTTGAACAGTCCAGGCGTCTATCCGTATAATTTGCTTGTTACTCTGGACGGACCGGTCAACCAGGGTTGGGATGAGAGGTGCGATGGATAAGAAGATAAGGGTTTTTTTGGCCAAGCCCGGGCTCGACGGTCACGACAGGGGAGTGTTGATCGTGGGGCAGGCCCTCAGGGACGCCGGGATGGAGGTAATCTACTCGGGGCTGAAGCAGACCCCCGAGAACCTGGTGGAGGCCGCGCTCCAGGAGGACGTGGGCATTCTGGGCTTATCCATACTGTCCGGGGCTCACATGGCGCTCATCCCGCGAATCATGGAACTGCTTCGGGAAAGCGACGCGGGGGACGTAACCGTGATTGCCGGGGGGGTCATCCCTAACGACGACGCCGAGGTCCTGGTGGCCGAGCACGGGGTGGCTCGGGTCTTCGGCCCGGGAACCGACACCCGGGAGATAGTCGCGTTCATACGGGAACGGGAGGAACGCCGGTGAAGGATTCCCCGAACGACCTCTACCAGAAACTGTTAAAGGGCGACCGGCGCGCCGCCGCGCGGCTTATTACCCTGGTAGAAAACGCCGACCCCTCGGCTCGCCAGGCCCTCAAGATGCTCCACCGCCACTCCGGGGGTGGGCATATCGTGGGCATGACCGGCTCACCCGGCTCAGGGAAGAGCACCTTGACGTGTCGCCTGGCCCGGCATTACCGGGATGAGGACCGATCGGTGGGGATAATATGCGTGGACCCGTCCAGCCCGTTCACCGGCGGGGCCCTGTTGGGGGACCGGGTGAGGATGCAGGAGTTGTCCGGCGATCCCGAGGTGTTCATCAGGAGCATGGGAAGCCGCGGCGCGCTGGGTGGGCTCTCGGTAGCCACCAACGACGTCATCAACATCCTGGACGCCTTCGGCAAGGACGTCATAATCGTCGAGACCGTGGGCGCCGGACAGGTGGAGATAGAGGTGGTCAAGTACACCCACACCTGTATCGTGGTGACCATGCCGGGGGGCGGCGACGAGATACAGGCGATAAAGGCGGGAATCCTGGAGATAGGCGATATCTTCGTTGTCAACAAGTCAGACCGGGACGGCGCTCCCAGGGCGGTGGCCGACCTGGAGATGATGCTGGAGACCAAGCCGGGGACCTCCGAGGAGGCCTGGAAGCCGCCGGTGATCACAACGATGGCCCTGGCCGGGGAGGGGATCGACGAGCTCGCCGCCGCGATATCGGCCCATCGCGGTTTCCTGGTGGAGAGTGGGCTGCTGGAGGAGAAGACGGTCCAGCGGATGAGGGCTGAACTACTGGAGATCCTCAACCTCAAGGTTTCTCGCGCCGCCGAAAACGCCCTGGAGGAGGAAGGGGTGGGGGCGGAGTTGGTGCGGCGGATGGCGGACAGGGAGATAGACCCCCACAGCGCCGCGGACGAGGTGGTCGAGTACCTGTTGAAGCGCGCCGGACGGTAACCCCGCCTTCAGTGTGGGGGAAGATGGGGGCGCGCGTTCAAGGGGAAGCAGACGCGGGCGTCGGGTACGGGAACCCGCGCTCGAGGCAACAGACTCACAAGGGCGTGATAACAGGTGAACCACGAGGAGATAGACAAGATAGAGCGCGAGAAGGAGAGGTGGGAAAGGGAGGTCCTAACACCCGCCCTCTTGGCAAGAGGCGAGCGCAAGGAACGGTTCGAGACGGTGTCGGGTCACGAGATAGGGAGGCTCTACGGGCCATGGGACCTGCCCGACGCCGACTACGTCAGGGACCTCGGGTTCCCCGGTGAGTACCCGTTTACCCGCGGCATACACTCCACCATGTACAGGGGCCGGCCATGGACGATAAGGCAGTTCATGGGTTTCGGGGACCCCGACGAGTCCAACCGGAGGCTCAAGTACCTGATAGAGCACGGGGCACCGGGCCTCAACGTGGCATTTGACCTGCCGACCATACACGGCTTGAACTCGGACCATGCCCTGGCCCACGGGGAGGTGGGCCGCGACGGGGTGCCGGTCGATTCGCTGGAGGACATTGAGAGGCTCTTCGCCGGCATCCCCCTTGCCGACGTGAGCACGTCGCTGGTAATCGCCTACCCGCCGATACCGAGTATGTACCTGGCGATGGCGATAGACCAGGGCGCCGACCTCAAGCGGCTCCAGGGAACGTTTCAGAACGACAGCTTCTGCCGTGACGTGGCGGCGAACGTCAGGGTGCTCCCCAGGAGGGCGGAGCTGAAGCTGTGCACTGACGTGGTGGAGTACTTCACCAACAACGTCCCCCGCTGGTACCCGATAAGCATCGTGGGCTACCAGATAAGGGAGAAAGGCTGCACCGCGGCGCAGGAACTGGCGTTCAACCTTAGCGACGGGATCGAGTTCGTGAAGTCGTTCATCGGCCGGGGACTCGATGTGGACAGGTTCGGCCCGCGCCTATCGTTCATGTGGAACGCCCATAACGACTTCTTCGAGGAGATAGCCAAGTACAGGGCGGCACGCAGGATGTGGGCGCACATAATGAAGGAGCGCTTCGGTGCCCGCGACCCGCGCTCGATGATGATTCGGTTCCACACCCAGACGGCCGGTTGCTCGCTGACCGCGCAGCAGCCGCTCAACAACGTGGTGCGGGCCACAATCCAGGGGCTGGCCGCCGTACTGGGGGGGACCCAGAGCCTGCATACCGACTCCTACGACGAGGCGATGGCGCTGCCAACCGAGGAGTCGCTAAAGCTCGCGGTCAGGACACAGCAGATAATAGCCGAGGAGAGCGGCGTAGCGAACACCATCGACCCGATGGGTGGTTCGTACTTCGTGGAGAAGCTCACCTCCGAGCTGGAGGAGGAGGCCTGGGAGTACATCAACAAGATCGACGAGATGGGCGGGATGCTGGAGGCGGTGGAGAACGGGTTCGTCCAGAGGGAGGTCGCTCATGCCGCCTGGCGGTACCAGACGGGTGTCGAGGACGGAAGCCAGGTGATAGTCGGGGTCAACAAGTACGTGGAGGAGGATGAGCCCCCGATAGACCTGTTGAAGATAACCCAGGAGATGGAGGACGCTCAGAAGGAGAGGATAGCCAGGCTCAAGGAGAGGCGAGACGAGGGGAAGATGCGCGAGGCGCTGGAGAGGCTTCGTGAGGCGGCCGAGAACGATGAAAACCTCTTCGAGCTGACCATGGACGCGGTAAGGGCCTACGCCACCCTGGAGGAGGTATGGGACGTCTACCGCGACCGCTACGGCAAGTTCGAGGAATCATCGATCCTCGTCGAATCCGTCTAGACGCAAAAAAATGGGTTCTAGAAAGTCGCGTTCTTCCAATATGAATCGGGAGGGGAATACCGGGCATGGAGTCGATTGAAGGAAAGGTAGCGCTGGTAACGGGGTCATCCCGCGGGCTGGGAAGGGAGATGGCGCTTTCCCTGGCCCGCCGCGGAGCGGACGTCGCGGTGAACTACCGCACCCGGGAGGACAAGGCCCGCGAGGTCGTCGGCGAGATAGAATCGATGGGAAGGCGGGCGATATCGGTAGGGGCGGACGTGGGAGACCCTGAGGAGTGCGAGGCGCTGATCAGGGAGGTCGCCGGGTCACTGGGCGGCATCGACATACTGGTCAACAACGCCGGCATCTACTACTCCGGCCGGGTGGAGGACGTTGACCCCGGGGACCTCGACCGGCTCTTCGCCACTAACATCAAGGGCGTCTTCTTCGTGACCGGTCCGGCGGTGCGGCGGATGAAGAAGAGCGGATGGGGGCGGGTGATAAACATCTCGTCGGTGATCGGGGTCAGAGGCTACAAGGGTGATTCGATGTACGCGACAACCAAGTCCGCGCTTTTCGGCTTCACCAAGTCGTTGGCCAGGGAACTGGCGTGCTTCGACATCACGGTGAACGCGGTGGTCCCGGGGTTCGTCGAGACCGACATGGTGCTGGAGAAGGAGGACGAGGTACTCGCCAAGGTGCTGCAGATGATACCCATGAGGCGATGGGGGACCTCTGAGGAGGTCGCCGACCTGGTCACCTTCCTGTGCGAGGGCGGCTCTTACATCACCGGGCAGTTGTTCACGGTTGACGGTGGTTTCTCCATCTGACAATACAGCCCGGCCGCGGGTTTCGATTAGATACAGAGGTTCCGAAGGACCTGGCAAGGAGGGGAACTTGAGGGTTAAAGTCAAGCCGCTCGAGTGCACCGGGTGCGCGCTCTGTGAACTTGCATGCGGCTACCACCGGGACGAGGCCTTCTCGATGATCTCGTCAAGCGTCATGCTATACCGCGCCGAGGAGAAGAAGGGGTACATGGGGGTCATAGTAAAGACCGCCGAGGACCTCTTCATCGGCAAGCCGGAGGGCGCGGCCGCGATGAAGTTGGGCGAGCTTCAGAAAGAAGGGGCGTCGGGCGGCGCCTCGGCGAAGCCGATACTCGTCAGGGAAGCGTGCGACATGTGCGAGAGCGCGGGGCTGGAGCCGCAATGCGTCGCAATCTGCCCTCAGAAAGCGCTGTACCTGGAGTGATGGGAGTGGTTATGGATTTCATGTACTACGGTGACATCCTGGTTGTCGACCTGGAGGCCGGCACCACCGAGGAGGTCGAAATCGACGAGGCCTGGGAGGCAGGGCCGGTCCTTCCCGCGGCACTCGAGCTCTTCGACAAGCACGCGCAAGACGATCCCCTTATATTTGGTTCCGGCATCCTGACCGGGACGACCGCCCCCGCTTCGTGCCTGGGTTTCGCCCTCGGGGCGAGCCCGATTACCGGCGGGCCGGCGGTGGCTCCGCTGAACCTGTTCGCCGGGGCGGAGATGAAGCTTTCCGGCTTCTCGATGGTGCTCATCAAGGGGAACTCTCCCGGCCCGGTGTACCTGTGGCTGCACGATGGCGTGGCGGACCTGGTGGACGCCTCGCGGATAACCGGCAAGGACACCTGGCAGACATGCGACGCCGTTCGTGACGAAATGGGGGAGCAGCTGATCCAGGTTATCAGCATCGGTCCCGTGGGTGAGGCGAAATCCGACCTCGCATCCTTCTCCATAAACTACTGGGGGAGCGGGGACAACGCGGCGCTGGGCGCTCTCATGGGAGCGAAGAATCTCAAGGCTGTGGCATTGAGGGGGCTGGGCATGATCGACGCCGAGGACCCGGAGGAGTTCTACAACCGGACAATGGGTCTCCTGCCAGGGCTGCCGTCGGAAAAGAGCTTTGACTGGGCCTTCGAGGGCCTTGGGGAAGGGGGCCTGGACGCCTGGCTGGGGCCGCTGGTGCACAGGTACCGCTCCTGCTTCGCCTGCCCCTGCGCCTGCAACACGTTCGTCAAGTACAACGAGGACCCGGCGGTGATGGGGTCCGATGGTGTCCAGGAGCCCGGGCTGATGGTCACCAACCCCGCCGCCGCGCTCTGGCTGGGGCAGGGGGGCTGGAGCCCCGAAGGCGCGTCCCGGGCGATGGAGGCGATGGCGCGGGCCGGCGTTGATGTCGTCAGGGGGTCTCGCGAGATATCGGCGGAGCCGCTCGAGGCCCCCGGAGAGATCGCCGCCGCGGTAGAGGCGCTGACCGGGCCCGCCGAGGCGGCCTGGCCACCGGGTGAGGGTCCGGCCGAGGGTGGCATCTTCGGCCCGTGGACGCCCCCGTCCAGTAGTGGGGACAGGTGGCTGGAGGTAAACCGGGCCGCCTACGTCCTGGGGGTCTGCCCGCTGTTCCTGGCGGCGTCCGGGGTCGAGCGGGAGGACCTGCTGGAGCTTTGCGTCCCGGCCGCCGGTATCAAGCTGGATGCGGGAGGTATAAAGGAGATGTTCGACCGGGCGCGGGCATGATAACCGTGAGGGGCCGCCTTGGAAAGGCCGCGCGCGACCCGGTGCTCGAGCGCTACCGGGGCGCTTTCCTTTCCGCCGGTTCATGCGGGGGGGGTCCTGTCTTCTACCCGAGGGTCGCGATCTATACGGGGGCGGGCGCGTCCCACTCCTGGATATGGTTCGCGGACCTCATGGAGCGTATGGGGCTCTACGACGTCACGTTCATGGTGGAGTCCGATATCTCTTCCGGGGGGTTGGATGCATTCGATTTCTTGCTGGTCGGCGGAGGGGACACCTATGCCATGGCGGAGGGCCTGGGCCGGGAGGGCGCCCGCGCCATACTACGCTTCGTGGGCGGCGGGGGGCTGTACCTCGGCTCCTGCGCCGGGGCCTACCTGGTGCTAACCGGGGTTGACCTGGAGCCTTTCACCCCTTTTAACCTGGTCCGGGGTGGGATGTTGAACGTGATGCCCGACCCGCCGGAGCCCCGGTGCCTCGAGCACAAGTACCTGGCGCGATACGGCGAAGAGTGGGTTTTCCACCCGGTATACGGGGAGGTGGAACTGGGTCCGGGGGGGGTGGGGGGGGTCCCCTGCTTCGACGGCGCCACCGTCCGCGCCCCGCTGTTCGGGGGGCCGGTCATAGAGGAGGCCTCCAACGACGAGGTCCTGGCGCGGTTCGCGGGACTCAGCGGCAGGGCCGCGTTCCCGTGGCCCCGGAACGACGCGCTGCAGCTTGTGAACGGGCGGGCGGCGGCGGTCGTATCGGCTTTCGGGGAAGGCACGGCGGTGGTGAGCGGCCCGCACCTGGAGCACCCCCTGTTCCCGCGGGCCAACGCGCTGGGGGCGGAGGCGTTGCTGCGACACTGCTCCCGGGGGAGTGGCTGGGCCCGGGAACGGCGGCCGATTGGCCGGGGAGGGGGAGAGCAGGTGGACGGGGAGGAGGCGGCGCGGCTGGTACAGGAGATAAAGCGGCAGGTAAGCAACGCCCGCATAGT